>NZ_DBMALT010000013.1:0-62859 GCF_057870745.1 Parasutterella sp.
TTTTTGATAAGCCTTTAAGATTCCAAATCTTTTAGGATCAATCTTTGCCTTATTTTCCATTCCTGACTCCTTTAGGAGTCAACTTATTTCAGTACAAGACAGTCTTCAACCGCACACGCAATGACGTCACTAAGTTAGAAGCGTTTGCCAAAGATTTGGGACTTGAGATTTTTGGGTCGATTCCGATGGATGAAGAAGTCGAAGCTTATGACAGCGAAGGCAAGTCGCTTCTAGAACTTCCGGAAAACAATCCGGCGCTTGAAGCCGCTCGCAAGGTTTACAAAAACTTTAACTGATTGATTCACAAACATTTCGGCCTCCTTTCGGAGGCCTTTGTCATGTGGGGACTACTTCATTTTGGCGATGTCTTCAGCCGCGGTATCAGCTGCTAGTTTGCCTAAGATCACACCGATCGAGACTCCCTGGCCGTACTGAGAAGCTGCTTCGCCGCTGACGTAAAGTCCGGGAATGACTTTTCCGGTTTCGGTGACAGCACGAGCCTTCAGATCAATCTTGACGCCGCCATAGGTTGTCTGGCTTGCCGGACTGATCTTGGCGCCATAGTACGGAACCTTGTCGATACGGCTGAAGCGGGAATCTTTGCGACCGAATTCGTGGTCGACACCGTCATCCATGCCTTTCTGATAGGCAGCAACGGTCTTAGAGAGGTTCTCGGCATTGATACCGAGTTTCTTAGCCAATGCATCTAATGTCGGAGCTTCAACGAAGTAACCGGCTTCCTTGTATTTCTTCATCAGAGCGGCACGATCCACGGAAGCCTGATCGAAGATCAAGTAAGCATGTCTGTCCTTCTGATCCTTAATGGCTTTGCCCAAGATCGGCGTTAAAGCCAATTCATTCACAAAGCGATTGCCGTCTTCATTCACTAAAATCGCACCGTTGTAGCGAACGTTCGTCAAAGAGACAGCACCGTTACCGGTTTGGTAGGCAACGGTCTGAGGTCCGGACCGATCCATTTGACCCAGCGCTGCACCTACCTTAGTCGCCATCGCTAATGCATCGCCTGTGGCGCCGCGGCTGGCAGTTGACGGGTAACCTGCCCACATCGGCGTGTATTTAGCGACAAGTTCAGGATTTGAAGCAAAACCGCCGGTAGCCAGAATCACGCCTTTGGCGTGAATAACATACTTACCGTTGTCGTGGCTGACGCGAACACCGGCAACTCGACCGTCTTTAACGTAAAGATCTTCAGCCTTTGTGGATGTGCGAGGTTCGATTCCAAGTTTGTCAAGCTGCTTCTTCATGACAGGAACGAGCATGGCGCCAAGTGCTCCGCCGTCTTTCGGCGTATGCTGAGAGCCGTTAATTACGCGGCCGAGATCAGCACCCATGTCTACCAACCAATCGGTTGTCGGACCGGAAAGGTCAGCGAGGTTGCGCAGAGAGGCGTCATCCGGACCTTTGCCTTTAAGTTTGAGGTAGTAGTCGTCAGCGGTGTACGGTTTCTTCAAGGCCATCTGGATCTTGCTGCCGCCGGCATTAAATGCTGTGGAAGACAAAGCTGTGGTGCCGCCGATCATCGGAAGCTTTTCGATCAGGATAACGTTTAGACCTTTACGTTTGGCTTCGATGGCCGCGGCCATACCGCTGCCGCCCGCACCGACTACGACTACGTCGGTATTGGCATCTTCCAATACAGCGGCTTGATCCTTCTTCTGAGCTACAGCTTTAAGGTCGGCTTTAGAACCGCCGGCTTTCTTCAAAACTTCTCCGACAGCCGTCAGAATAGCGTTGCTGCTGTTGGTGGCGCCGGCGACTTTATCAATGTCCAAAGACTGACGGTCAACGATTTTTGTGGGAAGCAGTTTGATGGCTGTCTCGCCGATCATCGGTGTTTCGGAGTTCTTCAAGACACGAATTTTAGTGATCGCACCATTTTCGATGGTGGTTTCGACAACGACAGGACCGTTATTGCCCTTTCCTTCTGCGACATACGTTCCGGATGTCAGCGCGGCTTGAGCTAAACCGCAGGAAACCAAGCCCATGGCTAGCAATACAGCTTTAATTCTCATTTTTTCTCCTTTGATCTGAAGTGGTTGGGGCGTTTAATGCCGCTCGTTTGATAGAGAAATAGTAAAGCTGTGTGTTACACACAGGTCAAGGAAGTCAGATAATTAATCAGAGATTCGGACGCGAATCAGAATAGAAAACAGCGGTCCATCCGGTGTTTCTTCAATTGCCAGCAGACGACCGGACGAGCTGTGGGTAAAACTCATATTTAAGCTTAGGACCTTATCCAACAGAGGCTTGAGATCTTTAGGGCCGAGATTGAGGATATCGTACGTTTTAAGGTAGATGATCAGGAATCGGCCCTCCGGAATTGTTTCAACCGGCGGTGTGGACTGAAGATGAAATTCCTCTAAATACTTGTGCACGATGCCGAGACCCAACTCAACCGAATACGGGCCTCCAAAGTTCGGATCGTTCAATTCTTCTTTTGGAATTTTGACCGAAAAATGGACGAACGGAAACAACTTCGACCATTGCTGGACGATCGCAAGCTGATCCGTATGAGGTTTTTTCAAACCGTAGGTATAGACGCTGTGAATCGGATCACGGCGAACATCTTTGACGACACCTTCCATTGTGCACATTTCGGCTTGAGCAAGGAAAGTTTCTACTTCGGTGAGTCTTTTTTGAAGTTTTTGGAGTTTTTCGATTTCGGCAGAAAGCTGCTGACTGCGCTCAGCCAACAAGTTTCTTTGATCCTGGACGGAACCGGACTGAAAGTCCTGAGCCTGAGGCAGAGAAAGACCGAGACTGCGGTTCACTCGAATATTTGCCAGATACAACAGATCTTGTTCGTCGTAATATTTGTAGTTATTTCCGGAATTCACGACGGGTTTCAAAATACCCATATGCGTGTAATGCCGAATCACTTCAGGAGATAAACCCAACAGATCAGCTAATTTCTTGACGGTCAGCATGGTTCAAGTCTTGAACTTAATCTCAAAACGAAGAAATAGTTATAACTCAATTAGATAGCAATATTTGAGTTAAGCGCTGGGAGCCCACCAATCTTTCAGATTCGTGAAGATCGAACCATGGAAGAGCGTTATGTTGCCGTCTTTTTTCATCCAGCCTTTTCCCATCCAGTCACTTAATGTCAGAGAAACAGAGGTGCGGCTTGCAGAAATAATTGAGGCAATTAACGTCGCTGTCAGCCGAACCGGCATGGGGTTCCAGCCGGCATAGTTCGGCTTGTAGTAAGACTTGATCAAAGAATGGAGGAAAGCGCGAAGCCTGTTGTCAATATCCAAGGTGAAGCAGGCAAGGAGCGCCTCAATGTGGCTTTCCTGCTTAAATGTAATGTTTTGGGCAACCTTTTCGTAGACATTAATGTCTTTTCTAATCTCTTTGTGCCAGACATCGTAAGGCAGGACCAACCCTGTACTGTTTTTGATTGTGTAAGCACTGACGTTGGCCATGGTCCCGGTCAGTCCGTCTATGTCCCCCATGGTTCTATTCGGGAGAATGAGACTTAATACGTGCTCTTTGTCCTGAGTATCCCAAAACCGATAAAGGCACAAACCCGTCAGCAGAAGAGTAATTTCTCCATCAGGTGCTCCGTGTTTAAGCTCCTCTCCTTTCTTGAAAGTACGTTTTCTACCCAAGCGATTGAAGATTTCGACAACCTCTGCCGGAGCTTCGGGATGGAACCATTGTTCACCAAATAATATCTGTCTCATTTTCGTCTTTTTTCTTTTTATAGATTTAACTATAACCCCGTGTATGAACTGGAGATATAAGCGATTTTCCTAAATATCCGCCGTAATCGCAGTTTAGGATAGGCTCGAAGTTCAAACACCCCACTTAAAAAGATGCCGACCAACACCTCAGTGAGTTATATGAAACCTTCTGCGCCACTCTAGCTCAGTCTGGGAGAACGGCAAACAACCCGTTTTCCTTCTCTTTTAACATGAATAAGGGACTCTCTCCTTGGGTCTGTTGGAAGGATAGAAAACTATATGCCAAATAATTTGCCTCGATTAGAAAAGGCTATTAAGCGAATCATTTGGGAACAGAAGCATAAAGCGCCCAATGAATCTCAAAATTACGTTCAGTGGTTGCATAAAATAGATGTATTCTTTACTTGTCTGACGGCGATCGCTTCTGTCGGCTCCCTGCTTGGGATCGCATTCTATTACGGTCTTAATAATTCAACGAACGAAGCGTCCGGCTTCTTGGTTGGGCTCCACGCAGCTTTATTCTTATTTGCGGTAAATATTTTTCTAGGAATCTGTTTTGCTTTTAATCGATTCGTTCTTCATGCCGGCATCCTAAAGTGGATCGTAAATCTCTTAATCCTTATTAGCGCTGCGGCCTATTTCTTTCCAGCGGCTTCAAACTGGTTCGGATGCATTAGCTCCAAGGAGTTTCTCTTTTTTTCCTTGGCCTCTTATTCGTTGGTCTTTCTCAGCGCGAAAGCCCTTGATCTGGCCAATAGCTATCGCATGAATCCTTCTCTGATTCTTGCCTCTAGTTTTATCGTTGTGATTCTCATCGGGACATTCCTTCTCATGCTCCCGAAAAGTACTAAGGAACCCATAGATCTTATCGACGCTTTTTTTATATCTACCAGTGCTGTCTGTGTCACCGGTCTGTCGCCGATCGACATCTCGCAAATATTTACGAATTTCGGCCTTCTCGTTCTCTCGGTCCTAATTCAGATTGGCGGCTTAGGATTAATCGCGTTTACCAGTGTTTTTGCTATTTTTTATGCAGGCTCTACCTCTGTCTACAACCAGCTGCTCATCCGAGACATGATTTACTCCAAATCCATGGATGCCCTTTTGCCTACTCTCCTCTATATTCTCGGCTTTACATTAAGTATTGAAACGATTGGGGCATTTTTAATTTATGTAACTGTCCCCTCCTCCCTATTTACAACGCTATCGGATAAATTAATTTTTTCTGCCTTCCATTCAATGTCTGCCTTTTGTAATGCGGGGTTTTCAAACTTAAAAGACGGGCTAAGTAATGAAGTTCTTCTTAAAGGGAACCAATTTTTCTACTTGGTTATCTGTGCGTTGATGTTTTTAGGATCCATCGGTTTTCCTATTCTCATTAATCTAAAAGATAAATTATTTTGGAAATTAAAAAAGCAGCTTTTCCCTTCTACAGGAGAACAGACAAATTTCATTCGCTTTGATTTAAATACGAAGCTAGTTTTAATTACCTCTTCCATCCTGGTCGCGGCAGGAACGGTGCTTTTCCTAATTTTCGAGTATGACGGGACACTCAAAGACATGAGTTTCTTCACAAAAATTGTCCAGTCATTGTTTAATGCTATTCTTCCTAGAACTACGGGTTTTGCTTCCGTCAATCCTGCGGATTTCCAGCCTTCCACAATTCTTCTCGTCTGCCTTTTGATGTGGATCGGCGGATCCTCCCAATCCATGGCCGGAGGTGTAAAAGTCAACACGGTAGCAGTTCTATTCTTAAACCTTAAAAGCATTATCACAGGCAGCGATCAAACCGGAGCTTTTCATAGAGCTATTTCCGAAAAGGCTGTTCTGCGCGCATACGCCGTAGCATTCATCGCCACCGTTTGTGTATTTGTATTTTCTTTTATCCTGATTCTCCTTGAACCCGGACAGCCGATCAGAAGCATCATTTTTGAAGTTATGTCGGCTCTATTTACTGTTGGTTCATCCCTCGGATTAACACCGGTACTTTCAGGAGAGTCGAAGTTTGTTCTTTGTATTGCAATGTTTTTAGGGCGTGTCGGACTACTTTCTATCCTTATAGGATTATTAGGCCACCGCGGAGCAAAGGGCTGTTCTTTCCCAAACGAACACATCATCATTAATTAACTGTGAAATCCATATGAAATATCTTGTTATCGGTTTAGGCACGTACGGACGTGAGCTGGCTATCAATTTATCTTTACAAGGCAATGAAGTTATCGGTGTAGATCATCGATCGGAAAACATTGAGGCAGTGAAAGAACAACTCATGACCGTTTACGAACTTGACGCCAAGGATGAGAATTCTTTGAAGCTGCTTCCTCTTAAAAACATGGACATTGTTATCGTTGCTATCGGAGAGGATTTCGGCGCAAGTTTAAAAACGGTTGCCCTCTTGAAAAAGAACGGTGTCAAGCACATTTATGCCAGAGCCATCGACAACCTTCACCAGTCTATTCTCGAAGCATTTAATCTTGAACGCATCTTGACGCCGGAAAAAAGAGCTGCAAACGATTTAACGCTGGAACTCAGTCTGAACACCCAGTGCAGTACTTTTAACATCACAAAAGACTTCATGGTGTTGAAATTTACAGCGCCGGAAAAATTCGTCGGACACAGCTATCGGAGCATTAATTTTTCTCGGTTTGGCTTAGTCCTTATTTCTGCTGTTAGAAAAGTTACCGAAAATAATTTACTAGGACTTTCTTCTTCAAGAGAGGAAATCTTAGATTTGGAGCGCAAATCGATGGAAGAAAAAATCGCCTCCCGTGACGAAATCATCGTAATGGGGACAAGAAAAAATATCACAGACTTTCTTTCTTCGGTTCAAACAAACTGAGAAAACGGCGGGTTCACGATTTTTTTTCGAAAACGGAACAGGGGGCGGCAGCGAGAGTGTTCAGTATTTAACGAGCCAATTTTTGGAATTAGCGTAACTTTAGGAACATAAAGCGTTAATCCTAAGGAGACATTCGTTATGTATGCAAAACTCACTCTTTCCGCCGCTTTTGTTGCACTTGCCTTTAGTCACAACGCATTAGCGGCCGACCATAACCTTTCTGCCGATATATTAGTTGTCGGAGCAGGCTCGGCTGGCTTAACGGCAGCCGTTCAAGCTGCAGAAAAAGGCAAGAAAGTTATCCTTTTAGAGAAAAATCTCGGTGTCGGAGGCAGCTCGCAGTTTGCTGAAGGATTGTTTGCAGTCGGCTCAGAATGGAATCGTCTGAGAAGCGATCCTCTTACCAAAGAAGAAGCTTTCAAAACCTTAATGGAAAAACACGGCTATGTGATTGATGCCGCTAAAACCAAAGATTATGTCGAAGGCAGCGCTGAAAACATCTCCTGGCTCGCCGGTCACGGCATCAAATTTGAAGTTGTGCGCATGACGCCGTGGGAGGCCGCAATCTGGCACGTCATCAGTGATTACAAAGGCACAAATCACGGCTCAGGCTTAATCAAAGGGCTCAAAGATGCTGCCGACAAGGCCGGCGTAGAAACCAAGCTAGGAACACCTGCCACTGAACTAATCCTGAATAAGGAAGGCGCAGTCGTCGGTGCGAAAGCTGCAGATAAGAAAGGCAATACCTACACCATCAGCGCAAAAGCCGTCATTCTTGCGACCGGCGGTTTCGGCGACGATCCGCAGAAAGTCAAAAACTGGGCTCATCGCGATCCTGAAGGCTGGAAGAGCTCTGTACCTATCGGGAAAACCGGTGACGGCATTGCCATGGCAACGAAAGCCGGTGCAGCCATGGGCAACGTTTCCTTTGTTCAGCACCTCGGCACGGAGGGCAAAGGCATTAAGTTCCTGGGAAACCTCTATGCCACATCCTGGCAGCCTTCAGCTCTTTGGGTAAATTGTGACGGCAACCGTTTCAGCAACGAAGATGTCGCCTTCTCCTTTGCTCAGGCTGCCAATGCGATCTATGCTCAGCCTCATCACTACGGCTGGTCAATTTTTGACGACAGCCAGGTCCAATACATGATGAAAAAAGGCGTGGACTCCGGCATCGGCGTATTGGTACCGGTCGGTCAGAAACTGCCGAATCTGCAGAAAGAGATTGATGAGGCAGTCGCTGTTAAGAGCGATGGATTTAAGGCCGCTTATTCCGTTGCTCAGCTTGCCGAAGAACTCGGAGTTCCGGAGGCTAACCTTCAGAAAGCTGTGGACCAATACAACAAGGCTTGTGAGGTTGGTCATGACAGTGAGTATTACAAAGAAAAGACCTATCTTCGTCCGCTGAACACCAAGAAACTTTATGCCATCAAGCTGAAAGCCTACTTCTTCAGCTCCTACGGCGGTCTGAACACCAACCGCAAACATCAAGTTCTGGATAAGAACAATAAACCGATCAAAGGGCTTTACGCCACAGGTCTTGAAGTGTCTGATATGGTCGGACCGACTTATTCCACTTGGTCTTTGGGACATGCCTTCGGATTTGCTTCTTACTCCGGCAGACACGCTGCCTTAAATGCGATAGACGAAATGAAGTAACCCGAAAAATTTAAGCGCCGAAATTGGCGCCCAAAATCGAAAAGGTCCGAGGCAAAAAATCCGAACCTTTTCTCCACCCGTTAATGAAAGTTATTTAGTGACAGCCGCATCCACAGCTTCCGCCGTGTTCTTCATGACCATGACCGCTGCATCCGCAGCCACCCTCGTGTTCTTCATGACCGTGGCCGCCGCATCCGCAGCCGCCAGCATGTTCTTCATGATGATGGCCTCCACAGCCGCAGCCACAACCGCCGGTACCTTCAGGCTGAAGGGTTCCTGCAATCAGAGCCTCAATGACTTCGTCAGGGTTGCCAGTGACGCCGGGAAGTACATCAATACCGCTCTGAGCCAAAGAAACCAAAGCGCCTTGACCAATGCCACCGCAAATAACAGCCTGTACACCTTGAGCGGCTAAGAATTCAGCCAGCGCTTCATGACCGGAAGCTTCGCTGTCAATCACAACACTTTCAACAACGCCCTGGGGCTGTACGTCAAAAATCTTGAACTGAGGAGCTTTGCCAAAATGCTGGCAAACAACGCCGTCTTCGTAAGGGATGGCAATACGCATTTTTAATTCTCCAAAAAAAATTGTTCGGGAATTGTATCAAGGTTATCCATTTAGATTAAGTGGTGGCAACCCGATGAAAATTCAAGAACGGAAAATGCAAAAAAGTTTGTCTACGCCGAAAATGGTGCTTAGCAAAGAGTCGTTACTTCTAAATAGAACAATAATTCATAGAATTACGGCTCGCAAAATTGATCATTAAATCATGTCCCTCATCGAAAAGCTTTTCAAAGTCAAAGAGCGCGGCTCATCGACTAAGACAGAATTCTTAGGCGCCGTCTCGGCTTATCTCGCAGTTTGTTATCTTTTCATCGTTGTCCCCGGCATGCTTGCCGACGCAGGAATGCCAATTGGAGACGCCACGGTGGCAACCATTTGGGCTGCTGTCCTCGGCACCTTGATGATTGCTTTCATCGCCAACTACCCGGTTGTTGTGGCACCGGGCCTCGGCATCTCTGCTTACTTTGCGTACTACGTCTGCGGAGCAATGGGACTCTCCTGGCAAGCTGCGTGCGCTGCCGTCGTGATTTCCGGTTTTGTCTTCTTTATCCTGACCGTCACACGGGTGCGCCAAGCCATTATTAAAGCGATCCCGCTGGACCTAAAACTGGCTATCGTCGCCGGTATCGGAGCTTTCATTACCATCATCGGTCTTAAAAACGCCGGCATCGTCGTTGCAACACCTTCTACGATGATCGGACTCGGCAATATGATGCAGCCTCAGGCTTATTTGACGATTCTCGGTGTTGTGCTCGCCGGCTGGATGATGGCCAAAGGCATTCGCTTAGCAATGCTGATTACGATTCTGATCGTTGCGGCCTTAGGTATTGTTAC
Source organism: Parasutterella sp. (assembly GCF_057870745.1). Lineage (NCBI taxonomy): Bacteria > Pseudomonadati > Pseudomonadota > Betaproteobacteria > Burkholderiales > Sutterellaceae > Parasutterella > Parasutterella sp. The sequence continues at coordinate 9,605 of NZ_DBMALT010000013.1, forward strand.
CGGCGTCACGCCGACAGACGGAATTCACAATCTTTTCTCAGGCAGCTTCAAGCTCCTCCCGACGGAAACGATTTTCCAAGTGGATTTCAAACAGATGCTGACCGTCGGTATTGTGGGCGTACTCTTCTCCATCACAATGGTGGACTTGTTTGACAATATGTCGACCCTGATCGGCTTGTCTTACCGTGCCGGCTTCATGGATAAGCAAGGCAATATTCCCGGCCTCGACCGTGCTCTGATTTCCGACTCTATCGCCACCATGGGCGCCGGTCTTATCGGTACTCCGACTTCTACCGCCATCCTTGAAAGCGCTGTGGGCATTGAAGCCGGTGCAAGAACCGGCCTCTGCGCTCTGTTCCTTGCAGGTTTCTTCGCATTAACCTTGTTTGTTGCTCCTCTGCTGACTCTAGTTCCGGCCTTTGCTACTGCCTGCGTTCTGATCATCGTGGGTTACATGATGCTTCAAGGCACGGCTTCGCGAATTAATTTCTCGGATATCACAACAGGTCTTCCCTGCTTCTTAACCATCTTTATGATGCCGTTTACCTTCAATATCGCCACCGGTTTGGCTTTCGGCGTCATCAGCTTCGTGCTCTTAAAGTTCTTAGCCGGTAAGAAAGAAGAAATTACGCTGACCATGGCAGTTTTGGCAGTGGTTTTTGTGGGAATTTTGATTTCTCACTAAGACGCGGAAACTAACCGTTTCGAACAAAAGTTTTCAACAGATCGGACAGGAATGCCTTATCCTTGTCCGATCTGTTTTTATATGATTCCAAAAATTAAAGATGTACAGCATGCAGGAAACAAAAGCTGAATTGACTCTCGACCACTTCGGTAGTGATCCAATCACCCGTGTTGAAAACGCCCTTGCCGGTTTAAGAGAAGGCAAAGGCGTCGTCGTTCTTGACGACGAAAGCCGCGAAAACGAAGCCGACTTAATCTACTCTTCCGATCATCTGACAGAAAAGCAAATGGCTCTAATGATCCGTGAATGCTCCGGCATCGTCTGCGTCTGCCTTCGTGACGAAGACTGCAAACGCTTAGAACTTCCTCAGATGGTTGCTTCTAACTCCAACACTCAGGGTACTGCTTTTACGGTATCCATTGAAGCTGCTCACGGCTGCACTACCGGCGTCAGCGCTAAAGATCGCGTCACTACGATCAAAGCAGCAGCCAACCCGAATGGCAAACCTGAAGACCTCCTTCGTCCCGGCCACGTTTATCCGCTTCGTGCTCGCTCCGGCGGCGTGTTAGAGCGCAGAGGCCACACTGAAACAACCGTCGATTTGATGAGAATTGCCGGTCTGAATCCTTGCGGTGTTCTTTGCGAATTGATGAACGAAGACGGTACGATGGCTCGTCTGCCTGAGGCATTGGCTTTCGCAAAGAAACACGACCTTCCGATCATTACGGTTGAAGATCTGGTTAAATATCGTCAGGAAAAGAACGTCTAATCATTAAGTTAGCCAACCGAAGAAGTTTCTTCGGCGGTAAATCGCATGATTTTTGGAGGCTTCCTATATGGAATCGGAGGCCTTTTGTATTTCCGGCTGCTGCACCTCTCACGTGTCTCAGCCTTCTTTGTAATACTTCAGCCTGAAGATGGTTGCACCTAAAGACGCGGCCACAATGATCAGAATGCCTAAGAAAGTGAACGTATCTGGAACTTCGTCAAAGAACAGATAGCCAAATATTACTGCGAAGATCACGGCACTGAACTGCAGAGAAGCGCACAGAAGCGTTTTGCCTTTCTTCCAGCCGATGTTTTGTGTCCATTGGCCGAGTGCCGTGAAGACACCCATGAGCAGAACTGGAACCGAGAATACGTGTTCTGCCCGCAGTCCTGTTGAAAACATCAAAGTAGCCGCCCCACCGGATAAGGTACACGCCAAGGCAAACCAAAAAAGCGTCCTAATTGGCGGTTCTCCTTTCAGGCCCAGCAGTCTCAAGGAAATACTTGAACCCGAACTCAATGCTCCGGATAAAAGACCGAGGCCAACATAAAGAGCGTTTTGATCAGCAACATCAGGTCTGAGCACAAGCAAGACGCCCGCAAATCCGATTAGCAAAAAGACAAACAGCACCCAAGGAATTTTTTTGCCTTTGAACAGGTACCAGCCGAACACCCAAAGTCCTAGAAACAATGGCCCCGTGTATTGGAGCGTCTGAGCCGTAGAAAGAAGAATATGCCGAGCAACCAAAATATTGATGCTCAAAGCTCCGACTCCGCACAAAGCACGAGAGAGCTGAAGTGCCGGTTCATGCGTCTTAAGCGTAGTTTTTGTGGCTGCGACAAGACAGATCGCCACTGTCAAGACAACGATGGATCGCAAAAGGAAGATTTCGTAGAAGGCCATCGACACCGGCATCGCTTTGATAGAGACGTAGGCGCTGCTGATAAAAAATGTCGATAAAACGATCCAAAAAGATCCCATAGCTGTATTTCTGTATCTTCATCCCAGAGATAAAGAAATATACCGTGGACCACAACGTTTTCTTAATTTTTGAACAAAACAAAACCGGCGTCTGCTGAATATCTCAGCCGTCACGCCGGTTCTAAACCTCTAAGGAAAGGTTACTTCTTCAATGTCAGCAATTCACCGGAGAACTGACCGAGCCATCCGTCACCGAATGCATCGTGTGCATAGTGACGGAATTCGTTGCCTGCCTGCTGAAGTTCGAGTTCGTTTTCAGGCGTCATATCGCCGGTGCCCAAACCCAGCATGTCTGTAACGAATACCAAAGTACGAACTTCTTTGTCATTCTTCATGACCGGAGCAACGAGGAAGAAGTCATTGGCTTCAACGTTCTTACGGTCAGCGCCGAAGAGCTTGAAGTAATCATTAGCACGAAAGATGTTCGAGCAAAGAATGATCTTCGGGCTCTTTTCAGCGACTGCAGCCTGGAAAACCTGACCTCTCTGAGCAACGAGGAAGTTCAGGAAATCGCGGTAAGAAGGCAGTCCGGTGTACTTAGCCATTGTGACTTCGCCGTCAGGCGTCGTAACAGCGAGTTTTTCCATCCAGGCGTTCGTTGTAATCATTCCGGTGCAGAGCGGAGAAGCACTCAGCAGAAGAATCGGCTGTTTGTCTTCCTGTCCTTCGGGTTTGAAAACAAGAGAAGTTTCTGCTTCAGGATTGCCTGTAATGCTGTTAATCAAACGAGTAACGGATTCGGTGCACGGGCATGTTGTCGGCAGTGCGCGCTTTAAAGCATCAATATTCGTAACCGGATTTGCAAAGACTTTTTCCGGATCGATCGGCAGCGGGCAGCGAGCGCTGTGATCTACGACCAGCCAGATCGGGGCATTAGGGTTGCCGCCCATGCAGCCGGAAAAAGAGCTGATGTATTGAGTAAATAACTCAGGAACTTGAACCATTTCGATATCCTCCAATTAAAAATATTCTTCTTTTCGCGCCCCCGACTTTGTGCGAGAAAAACACTCGCTCATCCGAAGCTACTCATATATGAGCAACACTCAGACGAAACCTTCAAAATCGGCTGACTCGGAACAATTATTTCTTGCTGCGGCCGCAACCACATCCGCAGTCTGTGGCAACTTCTACTTCTGCATCCATCAGAGCTTCGGTTTCAGCCTGTTCAGCTTTTTCCTTGTCTTTCTTTTCGGCCTTGTGACTTACAGGACCGCAGTCGGTAGCAGCCTCGACTTCAGCGTCCATCAGAGCTTCGGTCTCGAGTTGTTCTTTCCTTTCTTCGTCTTTTTTATCTGCTTTGGTCATTGATGCTCCTCAAACATAGTTTTTGTTGAGGCCCTTCGCCTCAATTCGTACTTCACGATTCACTTTAACCTCTGAGGACTGAGATAGGTGTGAAGAGGGCCGAAAACGGGCATGGAGATATCATCCCATTACCCTTCGCTTCTCCAGAAAGAATGAATGCTTTGCCAATATGAGCGGCTACGAAGGTCTAGGTGCTGACCTAACCCAGTTGGGTTTTCGGATCAAGGAAAAAGTATTTAGGAATGTCGGCATCCTCACATGCGTCGGTATCGCACCGACAAAAACCTTAGCCAAATACTGCAACCATTTGGCCAAACACTACGCCGGGCTTAAAGGTGTGTGCAATTGGCTCGACTTAACGCCTCAAAGACAGGCAAAGGCGCTTGCCTGCGAACCTGTCTCTGAAATTTGAGGCATCGGCAGGCGTTACACCGAGCATCTCGGCAAGATGGGCATTCGTACCGCCTTGGATTTAGCCTGTGCAGATGCAGAAGCCATCCGTGATCGGTTCGGTATTACGCTTTCTATGACGGTACGAGAACTTCAGGGAACGTCTTGTATTCCGTTGGAACTTGTAAAACCAAAAAGACAGCAAATTCTGCGAAGCCGCAGCTTCAGTCATTTGATCTGCGACAAAGACGAATTGCTTGACGCCATCACTTTCCATGCATAGGAATGCGGAAGAACCTTGCGCCACGAGGGTATGGTGGCGCACACCGTCGGTATTGTCTTACACACGAATCCTTTCCGCCGGCAGGACGTCCAGCAGCACGCTTATCCGTGTGTGGGACTTCCCTACCCGATCTCGGACACCAATACGATCATTCACTGTGCCCGACGGCTGCTCAATCAAAGTTACCGCAGAGACTTCCTCTATAAACGCACCGGCGTCTACGTCGGTGAAGTCGTTCCGAAAGATGCCGTCACCAAGGATCTTTTTGAAGAGCCGGAGACAGAACAGCAGCAAATCATCTGTGAACTGATGGACTCCATCAACACGCGCTACGGTAAAAATACGCTCTGCTTTGCGGCTTCTAAATTAGGAAAAGACACTTGGAAAATGTCTCGCGCACGTTTAAGTCCCGGATATACCACCTGCTGGAAAGACCTGCCTCGCATCGGGCCGCTCTTAGAAGAAATCGTTCCGTTCTGATCGACACATCGAAAATTCAAACCGACGGGAAAGCCAAAAGCTCGCCTGCCGATTTCGTGGTCTCAATAAGCTGTTGTCAGAGAAGACCGGTCAGTACCACGGTAACAATCAGAAGCGGCGACAGAATACCGATCACGATACGAATTGCCCAGAGCAGCCAAGACTGCACGGGACCGGCACTGGTAAGCTGCTTAGCCGTCACCTTCCAGGCAATCCAAGCCGCTGCCACGCTGAAGCCAATTTCAGACAGCGGCATACCGACATTGCTCGTCAGGAAGTCGAGCAAATCAAACACGTTCTTGCCGAACATCTTGAAGTCGGACAGGGATCCGAAGCTCAGAGTGCAGAAAAGGCCGATGAACGCAGCCAAAGCCGTTGTGATCCAAGTCACGGCCGCTCGGGACAGACGGGTATAGTCCAAAAGTGAAGCCACTACGGCTTCAAGCATGGACATGGAGCTCGTAATCGCCGCCACAACCAAGCAGAAATAGAAAAGAATCGCAAAGAAAACACCGAACGGCATCTGCGAGAAAATCGCCGGCATCGTCACGAATGTCAGACCGGGACCGGCAGTCGGAGACAAATTAAAGGCAAACACGGCAGGCATCACCATTAAGCCGCCGAGCACAGCAGCCATGATCGCCAGGAATGCAACCCAAGCCGTAGAGGTTAAAAGATTGACTTTCTCGGAGAGATAGCCGGCATAAGTTACCATCACGGCTGCGCCTAAAGACAGCGAGAAGAAAGTAAATCCCATCGCGTTAAAGATCGCAGACGAGGTAAAGCCGCTCCAGTTCGGTTTAAAGAGATATTCCAGACCTTTAACGGCGCCGGGAAGCGTTAATCCTCGGACAATTAAGATGAGCATGAGGATAAAGAGCACCGGCATTAGGAATTTAGCCAGTCGTTCGATCCCTTTCTGTACGCCTAATGAAACAATCACCGCGTTGGCGAGCAAGAAGATGATCTGATAGAAGTACGCTAAGGCGCCGTTGCTCACAAACGAACCGAAGTTTTTATTGAGTTCGTCCGCATTAGAGACAATTCCGGTTCCTGTGAACGCGTCGATCAAATATTTGATACACCAGCCGCCGACGCAGGAATAAAAGCAAAGAATCGCAAAAGCGGTAACGACACCGACCGTGCCGAACACGCCCCAGTGCTTGCCGACCACTTTCTTTAATGAGCCGATCGCACCCATTCTGCCCTCTCGGCCGATGACGTACTCGCTGATGAGCATCGCCACACCGACTGTAAAGGTAAAGAGCAGATAAGAGAGAAGAAAAACAGAACCGCCGTTATTGCCGGCAAGATAAGGGAATTTCCAAATCGCGCCCAAGCCGACGGCAGAGCCTGCACTTGCCAGAATGAATCCGATTCTGGATCCCCATGTGGAATTTGAAGCCATAGTCTTAATCTTGTTGGTTTAGCTGCTGTATATGTTACAGGCTGAAACCATCACCAGAAGGATCCGAAACAACAGAATGATCAGCGGCCGTCCGGTCGACCGCTTCGACACGTATCTTCAGAGACAAAAACCTTGTCAATCAACTGATTGTTTTTATCGACATGTTCGATTTCGTAAGCAGGAAATCCTTCTTTGAATCGGTCTCTGAACTGCTGGTTCAGACAAACACCGTTAAAGCCTCCGGTCACCAAGCGATGTTTATCTTCCTGAGAGAAGTTAGCGGCAAGATTCTGAGTATGTTTGATGCGGTAGCGGATCACACCGTCTTCAGAAACACCCAGAGGCGTGACTTCGTAGCCGTCCTCACTTTCGATTTCAGGAATTTTGGCGTAAGGCGTTTTAAGGAGCTGCTGAGCCGTCTTCGGCTGATCGTGCAGGATTGAACCGATCGCCGGAAGCAGGTCTCTGGAGATATACGTTGAATTCAGGTTTTTATCGAAATTCAGGCAAGCTTTGGTTTGAATCTTCGCACTGTCAAACCGCGTCCCTTCTCCGTCTAAAAATTCGTAGTTTACGTTTCCGATGCCGTGGTCGTAATAGGACGGCGCTTCAACACAAGTTAATCCGAGCAGGAAGGTTTTGAAGTATTTCTTTTCTGCGTCTGTAAAAGGAGGGCCCTTGCGTGCAGCAAAATTTAAACGCACGTTGATGTTGGATTTTTCGTCCTGACCTAAGACAGAGGCTTTGACTCCTTCGAGCGAAGCAGAATTTGCTGTGAGTGCGGAAGCAAGTTTTTCGTTTAGGGCTTCTACGCTAAGTGCTTTTGAGTTTTGAGCTTCCTGTTTATCCGGCTGAATTTCTCCGGATTGGGTTCCGACAAATTCATAAGCCAAAATAAAAACGGCACCGACTCCGGCAATCACATAGCGATAATCCACTCCGAACCACTTCACTTTTCATTCCTCCGAACGCTCTGAGACTTACAGTCTTATATTAGTAACTTTTCCTCGCGGACAGAGCCCGAAAATCAATTTTGAGTTGCAATTTCGTGTACCTTAAATGCGCATAGAAAGGAACACAGTTGGATTTGAATCTGTATGCTTTCCTGAAAATTAACGGAGGTCTGCATGATCAAAAAAACTCTTCCTTTTCTTTTGGCTGCCGCTTTAGGCCTATCTGCTTCTGCTATGGTTCAGGCTGCCGGTACGGCGCCGAAATCTAAATCCGTGCCTTTATCTCAGCAAGTTCAGGATCTCAGAGAGACTGTACTTCAACTCCAAAAGCAAGTGGACTACCTTGAGATGCTGGTTCCGCCGTCCACAGCAGTTTTAATGTCGGACGCAAGAAAGCTATCCAGTATCCGTGTTAACGGTGCAACATTCCTAATGTCCATTGACAAACCTTCCGGAAACGCAAAAGGCAGTGATTTTGTTCTCACTATCGTCAACCCGCAAAGCATTACTTATACCAATGTCGCTTTTGATATCCGCGTGTACGGAAAGGACGCCAACGGGGACCCGAACGCTTATACAAACGCTCTGTTGGTTTCCCGTGTCACGCCGGCTCTCGCACCGGGCCAGACAACACAGTTCCGTTTTGCCGTACCGGGCATGTCGCCTGAAGACTTCACGGCCGCTTATGTTGCTTCCATGACCTTCGGGGGGATTGCCTCCCCTGCAACAGAATAGCCACTCGCTGAAAAATCATCTCAATCCGAGGCTCAAAAGGCTTCGGATTTTTTTATTTGGACGGACAGATGAGCATTAGAAGACAGATTTTATAAATTATTCAAATTGTTACCGAATACCTCTTTTGGGATACTTGTCACAAGAGCGTAAAAACCGTACCGCAAAATCATTCCTTTGTTGTTAGATAAAACCCTTAACTAACGGGGATTTATCCCATTTATTAGGAGTGACTGAATGAAAAAACCATTATATAAAGTACTGTACGTGCAAGTTCTTGCAGCCATTGTTATCGGTGTTCTTTTAGGTTTTTTCTTCCCGGATATCGGCGCATCCATGAAACCGCTCGGGGACGGTTTCATTAAGCTCATTAAAATGCTCATCGCTCCGGTGATTTTCTGCACTGTCGTCATTGGAATCGCGGGAATGGAAGACATGAAGAAAGTCGGGAAAGTCGGAGGTTTAGCCCTTCTTTACTTTGAAGCCGTCACAACGCTTGCCCTATTTGTCGGACTCTTTTTAGTAAATATACTGCAGCCGGGCGCCGGAATGCATGTTGACCCTGCAACATTAGATATGAATTCCGTCTCGATGTATGCAACAGCCGAAAAGCCTCAGTCGACTTTGGACTTTCTGTTTCATATCATTCCCTCCTCCGTTGTCGGGGCCTTTGCGCAGGGCGACATTCTCCAAGTCTTGTTCTTCTCGATCATTTTCGGCTTTGCCCTCCAGTTCTTGGGCGGCTCCCGTCACCCAGTCTACGAACTTATTAAAAAAGGATCCGACATCCTTTTCCTCATGATCAACTGGATCATGAAGGTCGCGCCAATCGGGGCTTTTGGTACCATGGCATTTACAATCGGCAAATACGGCATACACTCTCTGCTACCGTTAGGGAAACTAATGCTGGTTTTCTATGCCACCTGCTTATTTTTTGTTTTGGGCATCCTCGGTGCGATTTGTCGCTTCAACGGTTTTTCAATTCTTCGCTACCTGGCCTATATCAAAGAGGAACTTCTCATCGTTCTCGGAACCTCGTCTTCCGAAGCTGTCCTTCCTCAAATGATTACCAAAATGCAAAAAGCCGGCGTCAGCCGTTCCGTCACCGGTCTTGTAATTCCGACCGGATATTCGTTCAATCTCGACGGAACAGCGATTTACCTTACGATGGCGGCGGTGTTTATTGCACAGGCCTGTGACATCCAAATGACCTTCACTCAGCAGGCGACGCTGTTAACGGTTCTCCTTTTAACTAGTAAAGGAGCGGCCGGCGTTTCAGGATCCGGATTTATCGTGTTAGCTGCAACTCTTTCTGCCGTCGGCGACATCCCCGTCGCCGGTTTAGCACTAATCCTCGGCGTGGACCGTTTCATGAGCGAAGCAAGGTCCATTACCAACATGATCGGCAACGGTATTGCCTGTGTTGTCGTCGGTCGATGGGTGGGAGAATTAAACAAAGAACAGTTAACCGATACGTTAAGTAAAAAAGGCAAAGACGTAAATCTCTTGGACGAGCTCGAAGACGAGATCGAAACAGAAATCGGAGATGTCCTTTCTCCTCAGCAGGCTTTGGCTCCGATATCTATCAAAGAATCGGCCGAACAAAGATAATTTTTCAAAAATTTGACAGTTAAAAAGCCTTGGAACCCACAAAAGGATCCAAGGCTTAATTAATGCCGCTATGGTTAACCGCAGTTAACAACCATTGATCTTCCGGATCAGGCCCTTAAACATTTCAAATCCGATCTCAAGAGCGGCCTCATCAGCATCGAAATCCGGCTGATGATGACCTGCCGTTCGATCGGCCCCGATCACAAAATAAATACATTTTCCGAAAAGCTGCTGAATACGCTTAATTATGATCGAGGCATCTTCAGAGCCTCCGAAATCGGAGTGAGTCGTGACTGCTTTAACAAGGGGACATTGACTTGCAACCTCTTTGAGATATTCAACAAGCTCCGGGTCATTCTTGATGTCATATACCGTCCCAAGATCTTCAATAGAAAGTTGAACATCCAATGACTGAGCTGTTCCTTTGAGTATTTCTTGAGTTCTCTTCACTAGGTAGTCATTAACCTCTGTCGTTTCTCCTCTGAGATCAATCTCCATGTAAGCTTGATCCGGAATAATATTTCGGCCGCGTCCGCCTGAGAGCTTGCCGACATTGATCCGAGACGCACCTTTACTACTCCTTGAAATTCCCTGAAGGAGCATGAACGCCGAACAGGCTGCTGCAAGGGCGTTTTTCCCTGCTTCGGGTTCACTCGCACAGTGCGCAGCCCGACCTTTGAAATCAACATTGAACTTGGTTCCGCACAGGAAGCCATAAGGATCAATGACAACTTCACCTGTACGAGCCATCATTCCGACGTGTGCGGCTGCAAAATAATCGGCCTCATCCAACAAGCCTGAAGCCGAAACCGCTCTGGCCCCGCGAGAACCTTCTTCCGCTGGCTGAAAAAGAAGAATAATCTTTCCTCGAAGTTTGGCTCGCTGTTCGGAAATCCATCTTGCAAGCACTAAACCGATTGCCGTATGAAAATCGTGTCCGCAGGCATGCATACAATTATCATGCCGCGAACGAAAACCCAGCAGATTCGGCAAATGCTGAGCGTCCTCCGTTTCCTGAATCGGAAGAGCATCTATATCAAAACGCAAAACGAACGTTGGTCCGGACTTATGAGTCTCAAAAGTCGCCAGTACACCGGTAAATTCGTCAAGAATGTGAATGAACTCTTTTGGGACGCCATTGTCTAAAGCACGTTTCGCACTGATTTTGACCTCTTCTTCATTTCGATTCAAAACGAAAGCTTCGTTCAAGATCTCCTTGCCAAGCCTCAGCTTGAACGGCAGACCCATTAACTGCTGATAGATGTACCAAGTGGTCTGAAACTCGGTCCAAGCTGTCTCAGGATAAGCGTGCAAGTTTCGTCGGTGTTGTTTGAGGAGTTGTGTTATTTGTGACATATTCAATAACCTTTCACACCGTGGAATCCTTTCTTTTCGAAGGTTCGCGCGGTGTGAAACAGTGGTTCTAATATGTAAACGGACAGTGCTAACGATGTTCTCGAATCACTTCCGCCATTCGGGACAGAGCGGTCGCAACCGTCCGACGGTTTGGACCGTAGGAGAAGCGAACCCAATGGCTATATGGTTCTTTTGTCGGACGGTTGCGGTAAGGACGAACATCAAAGAAGTGGCCCGGTACAGTGATAACTTTTTTCTTGAGGCATTCATGGAAGAAGTAATCGGCGTCCGATAATTTCCCGGGAAGGTTTTCAAGCGACGCCCAAACGTAAAAAGTACCTAGAGGCTGCGGATCCGGAACTCTTATTCCTATCGATTGAAGGCCGTCAATCATGAGTCTCCGTTTAACGGCAAATTCTTTTCTTGTGGCAAGCAATTCCGCTTCTGCGTGTCCGGAAGAAAGCTCTTCAATTGCCGCTCTCTGAACGATCGTCGACGGACCGCCGTCAACAGCGCTGGCAGCTCTGTTAACCATTTCAATTAAGTATTTAGGTCCGACCATCCACGCAGCTCTCCAACCGGGATAGCGAAATCCTTTAGTCAGTCCGTCAAAGACAACTACAGGATCTTTATTAACATCTTCGATAAACGGCAGCACCGAAACCGGTTCTTTCGAGGGTGAACCATCCTCTTCATAGGCAAATGTCGCATAAAATTCATCACATCCGAGAAGACAATTTTCTTTACGGCAAATGTCCACATAGTTGGCTAAAGATCCTCCTTTTACTGATTGACCGGTAGGATTGCATGGATTTGAGAAGATATAAGCGTCCGGTCTGTATTGTTTAATGAATTCGGAAAATTCTGCGTCGGAAACCATGAAACCATTTTTCTCTTGCGCCCTTAGTTCAATCAATTCGCAAGAATGACGAAGCGGGTACAAGTAATCTTCATAAGCGGTATAGTCCGGATTTTTATAGGCTATTCGACTGCCGTCTTTAAAAATACTAAACAGGCGCGTCAAAGCTAACCGTCCGCCGGAAGCAAAAGAAATATTTTCCACCGAATATGGTTTCAGCCCACGACGATAGGTCCTATTAATCCAATCAGCGACCGCAGCTCGAACCTCAGGAGTTCCCCCGACCGGACCGTAAGCGGCGTCGATCAGTTCTTCCAAGCTGACCGAATTAATTCTCGGAGGCGCTTTCGGAATCTCTCCGACCTCAGGCTGCCCCTGACCAACATTGCACCATTCCGGATGTCCATTGTAAAAACCAAGCTTGGAAGCTTCGTGGATTGTCCAAATCACACCCATATACGGGACAAATCTGACCATAGGAAATAAAGATGTAGGATTTTCGAACATATAGTCTCCAAGAAAACAAGGACTTCGGAACGGTTTCCTTCATGTTAAGAAAAAGTAGAACTCATGAAAATGTATGATTTCTAAATCCTAAATTGTTCTTTCGCGCAAGTTGTTCATTGGTATTATTACCAAGACTTGTTTGTAGGAGTCGATATGAAACTGTACGACCGAAAACTCAGTTGGAAGATTTTTTGTTTAATAGGTCAAGGTCGAACACTGAGCCATGCTGCGCAGGAATGCGGAATTGACTTGCCCTATGCCTCGAGGCTGATTTCAAAATTGGAGGATGAACTAGGTTTCTTCTTAGTGCTTCATCGTCCGCGTCCAATGAGACTAAGTGAAAACGGAATAAAGATTTTTCCCTTTGTTGAAGAGTTCGTTGCAGCCCAAGACCGTCTTGAAAATGAATGTCGTGAAATCGGCGTTAATCTTCAGAAGATACCTAAACGCAATATCCGTATTTCACTGCCTATAAATCTTAATAAAGAACCCCTCTTAGAAAAGTTAGTTAACTATGAGCGGCGTGAAGGCAGCAGTGTTACTTTCGAATTTTCTGCTGACATGGGGCTTAGGGCCCTAATGGAGCGTGAAACCGATATTTCCGTTGGTTTTTATCGAAAGGAAGAACCTACCCTAACATGCAGACAAATTGCAGAATACCGCTTTCCCCTGCTTGCCTCAAAAAAATATTTAGCTGAACATCCGGCGCCTAAAAAAGCTCAGGACCTTGAAGAACATGTCGTGCTTCTTAGGTACAAAACAAGTCCGACGTTTTCTCCGATTCTCCTAAAGAGGAGTTCGAATAAAACTTCAGACCCAAGCACAAGCATTGATATTGAACGTCTGCCCCACGTTCTCAAAGGCGACGGATCTTATTGCAGAAGCATGCTTTTGAAAGACGTCGGTATCAGTGTTGATGTAACACTGGGCGTTGTGGCAGAGGAAATCCAAAAAGGCAAACTGGAGCTGGTCTTACCCAGTTGGGGCAGACCCGATGCACCTCTGTGTGTTTACTGCCGGAACTCTAATTCAGAAAGTCCCTTATATCGAGAAGTTATGGATTTGATAGCGACAGAAATTTCCAAAATTGTCTCCGAAGAAAGAGCTCTCTTCGACCAACTTGCTTCTCGTCCTTCGGAGTAATCCTTCTTTTGGCTTAATGAGGTGCTTCCAAACGAAGCACCTCATTAATTTTTCCCATATTCATCCACGTACCGGTAAACGTGAAAGTTCTTTTGAATGCCTTTGGTTCTAATTTCAGAATCGTTTCCCGATTTTAAAATTCGCTCCTAGGCTTCTTTCTTTCCTTGCCACTGATGCGACAGCCTCAAACCCCGCATAAATACCGGATTTCGTTTCGCAGGAAAAGCCTACGGCTCCTTCTAACGCGTCTCTGCCGTAGGAATCACTCTGCGCATAAAAACTTTCTTCGGACGCATTAAAACGGCTCCTTACATTTATGTTCTTGCTGCCATAGAAATGTCGCCATCCGATTTTTCCGCCTGCAGTCAGGATTCCCGGCTGAAGGTCCTGTTTCATCTCAATTTTCAGGCCAAGCAGCGTACTCACTTCTCCTCTCGAGCTTTTAGAGAGAGTTTGCGGGATCGACCCACCGGACTCGGAAACTTTAGGACGATGGCTAAATACGTAATCAATTGAGGCGAACGGCCCTGCTGATATCCCTTTTTGACTCAACAACCGCAGTTCGGCTCCTAATTGCGTTCCAAAAGTAAATCCCGTCCAGTGAGCTTTATGCCATTCATCCAATGATTTTCTTGTAATTTTTGAATCAGAGAGCCCGACAAAAACGCTACCGAACGCAGAAAATCCCGGGACAGTCGAAGAGGTATAACGTCCCTCTGCACCGAAAGCGAATAAGGTTGAGTCGTAATGACTGCCGGTACCATCTTCCTTCAAATTTAGGTCCGAGACGCCGAAGAAAAGTCCTGTCTCCAGCTGCTCGGAAATTTTCGTTCTCAAGCCGCCCACTGCCCCAGCCTGCCGAGTGTTGTACCCATTGATTTGATCTGTCCCGGAGCGGTCGGCAAAAGAGGCAAGAGATTTCATCCAAACTCCATTCTGCGGCAACCCGGAAGAAACAAAACGATTGAGCAGTCTGCTCTGATCCAGTTCCGCCTTCTGGGCGTCTAGATAAATATTGGGCAAGACATTTTTTAAAGCCGATTGAACTTTATTGCCGGCAAAATCCGAAAAGTCCAACTCTCCAATTAAGTCCGTCAAACCATCATCGGATACGGAACCGGACGCAATCCTATACAAGGCTTGACCAAGAGAATATTGAGCCGGCGTCTGCGCATAGCGGGAATAACTATCACCTCGCCTCAAACTGGAAAGAACAAAGTTTTCTCCTTTGTTTTCTAATACGAAATCCAAAGTCGGAGAATCATTAATAAGACGAACGACGGAGAAATTCAGTTCCGGTTTTTGCCCCCCATCGGCTAAAGAAATTAAATCCGTCAGCTGTAGTCTTTGAGAAAACTCGTTGGTATAAAAAGCTTTTTCCAATCCTAACGACAGCGTTCCTTCCACTTTTGCTGTATTGAGAATTTTGAGCTGGTTATGCGCCCCATAACGGTCCACAATAAAGAGGAGATCTCCTGTTGGCCCCTGTTCGTAATCGCCTACCGTAAAAGGCGCTTCGTCCGTCCCGGGTAAAAATACTCCATTGTTGATCACTCTATTTATGACAGTTCCGGTACCTAACAGACCGCCGTCTTTTTGAACCAAAACTGAGCTATTAACTAAGATACCCCCTGATCCGTCAGGGCGAGGGTTGATCATTAATGATCCGCCCTCAACAATAGTCGGAGCAGAATAAGTATTCGTTCCCATCAGAGCCAGCATCCCCCAACCTGTTTTGATGAGACCCGGTTTTTTATCGGCAAGAATGGAATTCTCTGAAGAACGAGTCTGCCTAGAAATACCTTGCAAACCTGTGCGGTATTCCTCGTGATGGTATTTGTCATCCCACAGTCGCTCCGATATGTCATTGCTAAAAACTGCCATATGACCTTGTGTATCGAAGACTTCAAAGGCGTACGCCGTATTTCCAAATTCGGCATAAGTCTTAACGGAATTCGAAGACATTCGGTTCACATCTAACCGTGCAGGACCACCGACCGCTTTCCCGGCATCTAATACACCTTGTCCAAACACCTCTTCCTTAGTGACACGAATCAAACGAACATATTTGTCTTGTTCTTGCTCTGCCTCAGATTTCTCAAAATGATCTTTGACAAAATACTCGATCATTGAATTCAGAGAGCGGTACCCCCAAGCCTCAGGATCTTTGTTATATGTTTCCGTTAGGGCCTTGATAACCTGTTCTTCAGAAGGTTTTTCTGTAGAAAAATAGTAGAAAACCAATGCCGTTTCAGTCGACTCGTCAAAACCGACCAATATATCCGGACATTCGATATTGCTGTTAGCGGTCGTCAAAATGACGTCCGCCAGCTGCTTTCCATTCATCCAAGGAAAGGCCTGTGCGACTAGCGCTGCGGCGCCACTAACTTGCGGCGTAGCCATGGAGGTTCCGGATTTGATTGTATAGCCGTTCGTCACCGCATCTGCGGCAGAGATATATCCTCCCGGTGCCGAGACTGTGAACAGTTCTGCGCCTCTTGCGATATTGCTGAACAACGACAAGCCTGTCGGTCCAAGTGAAATCTTGCCGTCTTTGCGCGTTGCATCTAACGGATTTAGAGACACAACCGTAACCCAATTTCCTAATTCGGAACCGTAATAACGCGGAAGCATTCCCATAAATGAGGGAGACACCCAGCCGTCATTTGCCGCAGCTACCACCGCCAAACTGTTCGGATTTTCAATCGCCCACTTTACTAACTGACCGGAATGAGGTTTAACACCTTCGGTCATAGCCAGCTTTTTAGCCTCTTGGACAGAATACACCTCACCATTTGGAACAAAACTTTTGTCAACCGCCATTCCATTCCAGCTGTTATTCAGAATTTTTATTTCCGGGTGCGCTTGAAAGAATTTTTTGTCATCGGCGAAATAGTAACTTTGTAAACCGATATAGACCTGTCCAACTACATTGCTGTCAAAAGCAACACCATGCATACCGATATCGTCTTTCTTTGCCGCCATGATGGAGGCGACATGAGTACCGTGGCTTACATCCTGAGTCCAAGTGGTAGGATTTGCGACCAAGTGACCGTCTTTATCCAAGGCAGCGATCACTTCAAACTTGCCTGACAATTCCGGGTGATCTTCTCTCATAGGAGTATCTAAAAGGCCAATGAGAACACCTTTTCCCGTATATCCCTGATCGTAGGCAGAGGCTGCATTAATTAAATCAAGTCCGTTGGAAGAAAAATATTCTTTCGTTTGAAATTCGGATTCTGCAGCTCCAGCAGAATTAATCGTCACTGCGGCCGCAGCCAAAAAGCAGGCTAAAGTTAATTGTTTTATTTTTGGAGTGGTTTTCATTTTAATTCCGAGCGATTTCTCCATCCACTGTATTAGTACCGTCAACTTCTGAAAATGCGAGGAAACACTGTGAGGCAGGACTTTTTAAAAATTCTCCTGTATTTCCTACCGATCTCAGTTCGGAGTGACCACTTTGATTAACATCATTCACCCCTTAACATTTATTTATTTTTAGATATTTTTTCCTATCTCACCCGATATTGGTTTCATGCTTGCTCTTTTCCTGATGTTCTCGGAAAGAGGCAGTGTTTAAGTTAACGATACTTTCATACAACTCGTTCAATGAGATAACGCAAACTTGGCATAGTTCTTGCATAGATTATTTTGAAACCTAGCAAAATCTTTAAACCAATAATCAACCTGACTAGTTTTCAAAGCCTCAATAACCTAACTTAAACGCGTCACGGTTGTGCAGGGATGCCCTAAATTGGTGCGACTGCACGATGATGGCGCAAAGAAAGGAAAAGTGATGAAAGAACTTCTAATGATGAAGGGAGCCAAGACCTTAGTCGACGTTGCTACAAAAGTGCAGCCAGGAGAAACTGTCCTTTTGGTCACTGACTATGCGAAAACAGATATCGCTAAAGCCGTTGCTGCCGTTGCCTGTGACCGAGGTGCTGAAGTTATGATTATGAGCATGAAGCCTCGAAGACGGGCTGGAGAAGAACCACCTGCCGCCGTGGCCGCAGCCATGAAAAATGCGGACGTCGTGATCGTGCCCGTCAGTTACTCTATTACCCATACACATGCAGTAAAAAATGCGGCGGCAGCCGGAGCTCGAATCATCGTCATGACAGATTTCACCCCTGAAGTTATGATGCACGGCGGGATAGAAGCTGACTTTGACCAAATCAAACCAACCTGCATTGCCGTAGCCAAAGCCTTGGAAAATGCTGAAGAGATTCATATCACCTCTCCGGGAGGAACCGATCTTCGCTTTAATACGAAAGGTCGGCGCGGAAATGCACTTTACTGCGTCGTTGAAAAAGGTCAGTTCTCTACCATTCCAACGATTGAAGCCAATACCACACCTATCGAGGGAACCGCTGAAGGGGTTATCGTATGCGATGCTTCTATTCCGTACCTCGGAATCGGCCTTGTTGATGAACCTGTCATATGCAAAGTCGAAGGCGGCTTTATCACCGAAATCAAAGGCGGAAGAGCTGCAGAAATTCTTCGCAAAGATTTAGCCAGCCACGGCGATAAAAACAGCTACAACATTGCAGAGCTCGGGATTGGATTGAATCCAAAGTGTCGCATGTGCGGAATCATGCTTGAAGACGAGGGAGTCCTCGGTACCTGTCATATCGGCATCGGCACAAGTCTCACACTGGGCGGAGTTACCAAGGCTCCTTGTCATTACGATCTCATCATGTGGCATCCGACCATTGTCGCCGATGGAAAAGTAATTTTCGACAAAGACCATCCGACGCTCTAATCAAAATTATCTCAAAAACTTTATTTCCATCCCAAGGACAACACCATGAAACGCAGAAAACTCCTCTCCTCCCTCTCCGTTCTCACTGCCTTAAGCTTCTTTGGCGCCGGTTCAGCCTACGCTGCGGATGTTTATCCTTCTAAGCCGCTCTTGACGATCGTGCCTTTTAGCGCAGGAGGCGGCAATGACATTCTTCTTCGCATCATGGGCAAATACGCTGAAAAACATCTCGGTCAAACTCTTACCATTGACAATAAACCAGGAGCCGGCGGCCAAATCGGCTGGACCCTTCTGAGTAAAGCCAAACCGGATGGTTACACAATCGGTGCGGCTTCTTTACCTTCAATGATCATGATCAAGGAACTGCGTAAGAATGTGCCTTTCTCTATGGATGATTTCACCTTCATAGCAGCTGTTCAATCTGACCCAATTGTCTGGGTTGTCAACGAGGACAGTCCTTATACAACAGCAGCTGATTTCATCAAAGCAGCTAAAACCAAAACTTTGAATGTCGCCGGAGACGGTCCGCAATCTAATGTTCAGCTCCAGCATCTGATCGCTGAAAAAGATCTTGGTATTAAGACAAATTTCGTTCCCTTCAACGGCTCAGGTAAGGCACTTACAGCATT
The DNA here is from genome assembly GCF_057870745.1 of Parasutterella sp. Lineage (NCBI taxonomy): Bacteria > Pseudomonadati > Pseudomonadota > Betaproteobacteria > Burkholderiales > Sutterellaceae > Parasutterella > Parasutterella sp. The sequence goes on from NZ_DBMALT010000013.1 coordinate 28,461, forward strand.
GATGGGTAAAAAAGTTGACCTCTGTGCTTCAACACTCTCTGCCGCACAAAAGCAGCTCGGCAACGGACTTAAAATTCTCGTGGTATTCGCTGATCAGTCCGCAGCCTCCGCTCCCACTGCCAAAGAAGCTTTCGGAAAAGATATCGCGCCTGCAGGCGCAGCTATCCGCGGCATTTGCGCGCCCAAAGGCTTAAGTCCCGAAGTATTAACTAAGTTAGAAAACGGCATCAAAGGGATTTGCGAAGATCCGGATTTCATCGCTGAAACCAAGAAACTCAAGCTGGATATCGGCTTTAAAAACGCCCAAGAAACTCAAAGAATTGTCTCTCAGACCTCCAAACTAGTCTCAGAAAACAAGAACCTCTTCTAACATTTTGTCGGGAGTCAATCATGGAACAAGAAAACACCCGAAAAGAAACGTTTTTGGCTGCTTTTCTCTTGCTCGCGGGGAGTCTGATCTTATGGAAAGGCTATTCTTATGAACCGGACTCCCGACAGTTCCCGGTCTTCTTAGGCTGGCTTTTCGTGTCTTTCTCAGCCCTTAATGCCGTCACCCTCTTCAGAAAAATTAAAACTGAAAAACTGTCGCTTTCCTTTAACTTTCACAAACTGAGTTTTCCACTTTCTTTGTCAGTCCTCTTGTTAGTCGGAGCCTATGCAGCTGCTATCCCCCTGCTTGGCTACTATCTCTCGACATTCTTATTTTTAATACTGGTGATGGCCGGATTCGGGTACGTCCGTAAAAAGAATCTTTTGATCTATCTGGGAGTGACTGTTTTATTCCTTGCCGGCGTTTATCTCTTCTTTACGCTGCTTCTTGGCACACGATTGCCTGTCGGCGAGATATGGGCTTTTTAGGAGGGCCGCTATGGATCTTTCAGCACTTTTTCCTGCTTTTTTCCAAGCATTGGAACCCGGAATGCTGGGGATGGTTCTCCTAGGGACAATTCTGGGCATTGTCGTGGGCTCTCTGCCGGGACTTACGAGCACTATGGGCGTTGCCCTTCTGGTACCTTTCACTTTCAGCATGAGCCCAGCGATGGGACTGGCCCTTCTCGGTGCCATTTATGCCTCTTCAAGTTACGCCGGCTCCATCAGTGCAATTCTGTTAAATATTCCCGGAACTCCCTCGAACTGCTGCACGCTACTTGACGGTTATCCGATGACTCAGAAAGGGCAGGCTTCTCGCGCCTTAGCGTTATCTACGATCGGTTCGGCAGTCGGCGGAATTCTCTCTGTCTTTGCCCTTTTATTTCTTGCTCCTCCTTTAGCGCGTTTGGCTTTGGAATTCGGCTCTCAGGAATATTTCATCATGGCGCTTTTCGGAGTCGCCATCATCGCTGCGCTTTCAGAAAAGAATATTGTTAAAGGAATGATCTCCGGTATTTTTGGTCTCTTACTTTCGATTGTAGGAATGCATCCGATTACCGGGGAAGCGCGCTTTACCTTTGATCTGCCGGAACTTTTCAACGGTTTATCTCTAGTGACTGCATTAATTGGCCTCTATTCTCTTCCGGAAGTTGTCTCAATGTTAAGAGACGAAAAAGATGCCGTTAAAGTCGAAAGTTCGGTTTCCTGCTCTGGAATTATCCGCGCGATGAGAGAAATCCTGAAATACAAAATGCTGACTCTCAGAGCCTCAATCATTGGCATCATAATCGGCATCGTCCCGGGAGCCGGCCAGTCCATCGCTTCATTTATTGCCTACGATGACGCAAAGAAATCCGCCAAAGATCCGAGTCATTTCGGCACCGGCTGCCCCGAAGGCGTTTTGGCTTCAGAAGTTTCCAACAATGCCGTAGTCGGCGGTTCGCTCGTTCCTGCCTTTACGTTAGGCATCCCGGGCAACGCCGTATCGGCTGTATTGATCTCCGGGCTGATGATTCATGGACTCCAGCCCGGGCCAACGCTTTTCCAAGAGAATGCTGAGACTGTTTACAGCTTTATCTTCAGTTTACTCATCGCTAATGTCGCTTTCATTCCCATCGGAATCCTTTGTGCCAAATACTGCGTCAAATTGCTGGCGATGCCTAAACCCATCCTTGCTTCATTAGTGCTTGCGTTAGCAGTGATCGGCTCGTACGCCGTCAACGGCTCAATTGTTGAAGTTTGGGTCATGATAGGCTTCGGAGCATTGGGATGTGCAATGAAGCACTTCAACCTTCCCAGAGAACCTTTGGTTTTAGGTTTGGTACTCGGCACAATGGCTGAAAGTGAATTAGCGCGTGCCCTGGCTTTGGTACAAGGAGATGTCGGTCAATTGCTTTGGGGAATATTCTCAAGCCCAATCTGCATGATTCTAATCGGTTTAATTCTTTATTCCATCATTCGCTCACAATACAAAAAAAGGAAAGCTTCAGCCAAGCCGTCTGACCAAAAAACGGAATTATCGGAAGAAGCCCGGATTACAGCGGCTTCCTGACCTCTTTCCTCTTCCTCTACACGAAGAGGAGGAGGTCGGCTCCGCGGAGACCGGACTTTTCGGTCTCATTTCATCAGTCTTCGACTTCCTCTCCGATTCCCTCTTCTCCCATGTTAACCTGCCACCGGTTGGTTACAAAAAGTAGAGCTTCCTTTATCAGACCATTCGAAGGACTTACGCTTTCAGCTCTGTATCCGTTAAAAAATAAACGCGAAGCAGGCATGTGCGTGTCTTCTCCATAACGATATAACGCATAATGTTGATGGCGCTGGTCAGCTTGCAAAGAATCCTTACTGAAATAAGAGATTTCGCGACCAAAGCGATCGAACACCGACAGCATTTGCGGTGCAGCCGCGAAAATCCCTACCCTGTTGGATCTTGAAGAAATAACGTTCCTATCCGGCTTATACCCATCCTGAGAGACAAATATCATTGTTGAATTACCGGAAACGGATTTTTCTAAGGATACCGGACCGCCAGCATTCAGGACAAAGATCTGATCTCCGGCATCGACATTTTTGACCGCAACGGCGGCAGACGGATCTGAGGAGCGCTGGACAATCGTGACATCCGCTCCGGACACTAACCCATTGGCTCGAATTTCGCCGTTGGCTTCGAGATAAATATCCCGAGACGCTTGAAGATCTTTAAGTAACACACTGTCGGCTTTCATTTCAGCCTGACCGTTAACAGTCAGTTCATATCCAACTGAAAGCGGACCGTTGTAATTTTCTATAGCCAGATTTCCGTTGATGATATTGCCTTTTTCTTCATTAATCTGAATTTCCTGCTTCTGACCGTTCAGGACCAAATTAATGTCCGAACCGGCAGATACAATCAATTCATCAACTCGATTTCCCAGCTCTTTATCCTTGGCTGATTTCTGAGCTAGTAACTCAACCGATCCGCCTGCAGAAACTTCCAGACGATCGGACGCAATGCCGTCGGCAGAAGCGTCTTGGTAGAGGTTTCTTCCTGCAGAAATTTCGAAGTTTTCCACTCCGTCAGAAGAGAATCCTTCAATTCCGGAGCCCTGTTTCAAGGACACATCTTTCCCGGCCTCTACTTTCACAAGACCGTCCCCAGCCAAGACGGAGCCTTGACCGAGCTCGAAGTTTTCCCCGGCTCTCAATTGCGCCTCTTCGGCAGCAAACAGCATTACGGTGTCTTTTATCGTAAAGTCCTTCCCGGCAGAAACCGCCAAACGGTTGATTTCCTCATCTTCAGAAGAGCTGAGGACACCAACAGCTGATTCCTCTTCAAAAACAACCGAACCCCGTTTTGCTTCAATATTCAGGTCAGCTTGAGTCAGAACAACCGTGCCCTTTCCAATTGTGACATCTTGCCCGGAACTGAAGGAAACGTCCTTCTTGCCAACTCGATTGGAAGCATCCGGATCATTACCGGCAAAAATGAAGGACTCAGAGCCGATATCGATAGATCCAGCGGCGTCTAAGTACACATCTCCGTAGGATATCAATTCAGATGCATCTTTGAGGACAACGTTTCCTTCAGAAGATTTGATTACCGTTTCATTGAGAGAGGTTGAGAGGAATTGTCCATCGAGAACCACATCGCCTGTCGCAGTCATGCTGACGTTGTCTTTCGCGCTGACTTGAGAATTATCTCCCAGCTCGATAGAACCGCCTCCGACACCCGACTCATCTCCGGTTCGGATGTAAGCCGTTTGACCTTGGACGACGGAGTTTTCTCCCAGCCTGATATCGCCATGCTCTGAAACCAGTGACGTATGGTTCTTAGAGCCGACCTCAAGCTTCGATTGAAGAACGGCGCCCTTATCCAAGAAAATGCCCTTGTTGCCGATAATGTCTAAGGTCGTTCCAGACGTGACATAGGCGTTTTCTCCAAAACTCGTTTGACCGCGCGAAGAGATTCGAACATAAGAATCTGCCTGGTCTTCCTGAGTTCGGATATTTGCGCCAGCGCCGAAAGCAATATCTCCTTGAGCGTCAATAACAGCGCCGAGAACTGAAGTTTGGATGGAAGCACGTTCGCCGAAAGTTATATTTCCTTCCGTGTGATTTTCATCATCTCCCGCGTTCATAGACAGCATCGTCGTACGGAACGTTGCATCATTCCCGAATCGAACATCTCCTTTCACGTCAATAGACGTTTGCGGCAAAGATTCTATCGAACCGGTCTCGTATTTTCCGAATTTCGTTTGAACCGTTGCTCTGTCTCCTACAAGCAGCGAGCCTAGAGCATTGAGTTCAAATCCTTTTCCATGAACCGTAAAGTCTTCTTCGAACTTAATGTCCTGACCGGCGCTGAACACCACAGAATTTTTCTCGCTGTTCAACGTTGCATCCCGATCAATCACAATATCTTTACCGGCTTCAAACAAAGTCTTGTCCGAATTTGAAGACACGGTGAGGTTTTCGCCCATATAGATCGAACCCTCGCTGCTTCTTACCGTGACTCCGTCTGTTGCGCCGACAAGCGTGGCCTTGTTGCCGAAACGAATATCTTTTTCTGCAGAAACCAGCAGATCGTCAGAAAGGATTTGAGCATCATGGTCGATGGAGAAGCTTTCTCCGGCGATGACACTAACCTTTCCGTATTGCGGGTTTTCTTGATCCAATCCGCTTTGTGTTCCTGCTTTTACCGTTGCTTTGTTTCCGATATCAATTAACCCGTTTTCCGAAGTTAAAGAGCTGTCGGACGCAGAAATGATCGTTAAATCATTCTTGATATTCAGGCGGTTTCCACCAAAGATATCGACACTGCCGTTTTCAGCAATGACTTCGAATTTGTCTTCCGTAACGTTTAAAACTCCCTGAGCTCCGATCCGGATCGGAGCTTCGTCTCCCGCAGACGGATCTTTCAAGGAAGCATTCACGTTGAGCGATCCGCCAAGCGTCGCGTCGGCGTCTGCCAGAACTTCAATTCCGCCGTTTGTTGCTGTCAGAGAAACATTATTTCCGAGGCTGAAGGCTTGTTGACCGCCGGTGATAGATACACTGCTGCCTCCGACAGAAATTTTGTCTCCAAGAACCAGACTGTCGTATCCGCGAACAGTTGCTTCCCCTGCAGCTTTGACAGAAGAACCGGATTTGAGATCAATTTTCTGTCCTTTCAAGACGGCTTGTCCGGAAGAAGTCTCAACTGTAATGGAGGTTTCAGCTGCAAAAATCAATCCTCCGGCGCTGTCCAGTACGACTTCTGCGCCCTTAAATGTATTGTTTTCATGAGCAAAGACTTTAAGAGCATCAGAATCGGTTGATCCCGCTACCAGACGCAATACCCCGACCTCTGAATATTCAACCTTAGCTCCGGATAAATCGACCTTCCCTGCTGCGTCCACTTCCAGACTGCCGGCAGAATCAATGCTGGTCTTGTTATTGGAATCAACGTTTCCTTCCTCAGCGGAGAGGAGAACCGAGCCGGGTGTCGAAGTACTCAAAGAGGCATCCTTGATATTCAATCCGCCGGCAGAAACCTTCAAGTCGCCTTTAGAAGCAACAAGCGTATAACCCGTGAGATTAAGTTCGCCTTTTCCTTTTAAGCTGATCGTATCGGCGGAAAGATTCTTTTCGTTCAGAGCAAGGTTCAAATTGCCTTCTTTCGACACCAAGATCAAATTAGAACCATCCTTGTTCTTTAAGGAGCCGCCGGTAACGGAAATACTATCCTTCGCCAGAACATCAATGTCCGTTGAAGAATCGACAGTGAGCCCCTTCAACGTAACAGAACCGTTTTCTGCTGCGGCCTGCAAACCGCCTGTGTTGCCGTTCGCTTCTGAACTTACGTTGATGCTTCCTTCTTTACTCTCGACATCGAGTTTGCCATCTGCATTCAAACTTTCAACAGTTAGACTGGCATCCTTTTGAGACGAAATTTCGATAACTGAGCCTGAACTTACTGTATTGCTTGTTACCTCAACCGCTCCTCCATTTGAGTTAATAAATAAGCCTTCCGATTCCCCAGTGCCGGCGGCGATTAGACCGGCTCCTGTCACTTGTGTGCCGGCTGCTGAAGTAAGTCGGATAGAACTTTGAGAGTCAAGTTTTCCGGCATCGATCATGACGGAACCTTGAGAGGAATTCACTTCTACTCCGCTGCCTTCTCCCGTTCCCTTAGCCGATACGGAAACATTTGTCAGCTGCGCGTCTGTGACAGCAGAAAGTTTGACGGAACCGTTCGAATTGATCGAGCCGTCACTGACTTTGACGGCGCCTTCAGAAGAACTCAAAAAGACTCCGGCCTCTGCGTCGTTTCCTTCTGAAGAAACAGCAGTTCTGCTGATTGTCGTGTCCTTAGCTGATGAAACATTTATAGAGTTCTGAGACGTTAATGCGCCGCCAATAATGGAGACAGATCCTTCGGAAGAAACTAACGAAAGGCCGTCTGTTCCTGCAGTTAGACGGCTGCCCGTCAAAGAAATATCATTGCTTGCAGTAACGCCGAGTTTTTTAGCTTCCAATGTTAGCGCTTTTCCGAAGGTCGTTTCCGGTGCAGAAAGATCAAGGGTCCCGTTTAAAGCTGAAAGGGTGGAATTGTCTGCGACCGAAAGCGACGAGCCTGCCTTAAGAGTCAGATTACCATCAGAGGTCTTCGCTGTTCCGTTAAGGTGGATCGTGTTAGACTCAGCCGCCACATCTCTTTTGCCCTGAATCTCTTCAATGGTTAGTGTCTTTTTGGCATTAAATTCGATCTCTCCGTTTTCTGAAACAAGTTTTTTAACTTTCAGAGAACCTTCCGTCGAGATCTCAACATTTGAAGTAACTGTCTCTTCGGTCACCGACACAGACATTTCAGAATCTCTATTAGCTTGAAGGTAAACATTCTGAGGTTTGCCTTTCAGAACAACATTAAAGTCATTGACTGACTCCAATACCAACGCTGCATCTGCCCGACCTACGTCCCCTCCTGTCTCAAAAGCAAAATTAGTACCACTGATGCGCCCGGCCTGTCCTGTCGCATTCTTAACGGAATAGATATTGTCAGCCTTCAGTACAACATCATTACCGCTGGCCACGGATTGGAGATTAAGCGTTCCGTCTTGATCAACAAATACGCCTCTGTTGCCGGAGAACACGGCCGATCCTGTGATCGCCGTTTTAAGAAGTTTGTCGGCAGATCCGATTGAACCAAGCCCTGCTCTCAGGATCAAGTCTTTAGCTTTAACCGCACCCTCTCCGGATAGAGTGATTCCATTTGTAGCAGTGAGGCGGATATCTCCGTTTTGAGAAGAAAGGGAACCGAGATTCAATGTGTTTTCAGAGTCGGACTGTAGGTAAATGCTGTTTACTGCATCGGCATTTAATTTCGTGTCGCTGTTCTGATGGACTTCAAAGGCTTTCTTCAAGTTGATCGTCAGAGTGCCTGCTTCTTTGTTCCAAGTAACGTCGTTAGCTTCTGCTCGAGCTAAAAGCTTGTATAGGTTCAAGCCTTTTTCTGTCGAAGCATCCAAATCGCTGATGTTTGCCGTATGACCGTCAAGTTCCTGACCGATTCCGGCGCCGGACTTCAACGTAATGTTTGCTGCTTTGATATTGGCAACGCCTGACTCAGGAACATAGCTCGGATCGGGATTCAAGATGGCTTCAGACACTGCAAAGAGCAATTCGTTCTGCGTCCAGCCGTAATTGTCTTTCGATGCTTGAACAAGATTTAATGCCGAGCCTTGAGTATTCGCTTCTTTGTTAATTGCGTCTTCTGCAGAGCCGCATCCTGCAAAGCGAGACTTCAGAGCCGCAAAATCCTTTTGCTCTTCTGTTGTCAGCGCTCTTACGCACCCCTTTTCAGCTTCCTGCTCATGGTGCTCATGGTTTAGGTAAGCCTGATATCGATTAAAGTCGGAAGTAATACCATTTTTTATATCTTGTTCGTCTTTAGCAAACCGAACCCCTTCGTTAGAAGTTCCGTCAGTCGTCAGAATGCCGGCTTCAATCCAGCTTTCAAGGCGTTTTTGTGCCGAACGCTCATCGCGATCCGAGCGATCAATCGCATCATAAATATTTCCGGCTGAATCAATTGTGACATCCCCACTCGTGCTGATCTGACCAACAGAAATATCTCCGACAGATTTCAAAGAAATATCACCTGCTGCAGTCAGGTCAAGACGCTGCGACAGATCAGAGGCCTCTTTGTGATCCAGACTCTTAATATTAATTCCGCCTTCTTGGGAAACAAGAGAAAGCTTCTGTCCGGAAAGCGAATTCAAGTCAACGCCGCCTCTGAATTCAGCAGAAACCGTTTCTCCGGCATTCAGGGATCCGGAAACGGAGGCACCGGAATTCAGATTCTTAGCATCAATATAAATAGACTTGCCGGCCGTCGCTATGAGATTCAATGGTTTGTCGGAACTTCCCGCCGCAGTCCACTTAATCGCCGACCCCTCTGAGCCAATTGTTCCTGAAGCTGCTTTCAAGGTCAGATTAGATGCTCCGGTTATTGCTGCGGCTCCGCTTTGATTGAGGATGTTGTTCCCTGCAATCAAGCTAACAGAACCGCCCTGGGCGTTCACAGCGCCTCCGAGCAGGACTGACTTACCGCTTTCAATCACGATTGTATTGGTTCCGCTTAAGAAAGACGTACCTACTTGATGGTCAGCCTTTACCGTGTAGGAATAAAGCGTCGAAGTCGAAGTGGTCGTAACTTTCTGAGTGTGATGTGTGCCTGAGAAGTGGACCCAAGTGTTATAAGTTGTCCAATGAGTAACCGTTGAGCTCTCCGAACTGCTCACTTGTGTAGTCCAAGCCTCAAAATACTCATTCTTTCCTTCGGGACGGTCTGCTACCCAAATGGTCGAGCCGTTTGCTAAGTCTGCATCTCTTACTGTTGTCGTATTTACTGACGCCCAGTTTGTAGGCTCGCCGTAATCAAATGCATCCCAAACGGTAAACTTTTGGGAGTTATATCGAGTAGTGACCGTTGTTGAACCTTTTCCATCGGTCCAGCCATATAACTGACCGGTCAAAGGATTGTAGGAACTATCGGAGACCGAAGCTTCAGAAGATTTTGTTCCGTCTGCACTGAGCCAATAAGCAACAAAGTCGCCTTTACGGATTTCCGTCACCTTGGCGATTGCGTTATCCGGTCTGCCTTTAAATCCCGAGTTTGTATCCGTGATTTGAATGAGGCCCTCAATATTGCCAGTATCGACATTTCCAAGCAGAACGTCGCGGTTGCCGACGTTGATATTGATGTCTGCCGAACCGTTCGCCACGGACAATTGGCCGCCGCCTGTGCTTGCCACTCTTCCGGTAATGTAAATCTGTCCGCCTTGCGGAGAAATGTCATCGACGATCACCCTGTCATTGACCGGATCGTACCAGGATGCGACTTGATACTTATAGGACTTGGAAGCTTCATCCCAAACAGGACCGCCTTCCTGAAGGGCATACTGCGGTGTTCTGCTGTTGACATCCGAGGGTGATCCGTGTGCCTGCCAATTTGCCTTAATAGAAGAAATCTTCTTGTCGACTTCTGTGTCCAACAAAGTCAAACCGTATTTCGCATAACCGCTTTGAACGTAGCCGTTTAAGTTAATCGCATCGGCTGCGAGGAAAATACTTCCTCCGGCAACCATGTCTCCGGCTTGACCATTGTCTGCATTACCAAGTTTGCCCGGACCGTACACATGGTTAGCGTTAGAACTAACTGAAGAATTGCTACCTAACTTGCCGACTTCATCTTTCCATAACTCTTCAACATCGCCTCCGACGTTAAACAATCCGGCCCGGTAAGACTGAGTAATGGAGCCTTTGGCCGTAATTCCTAAAGAACCTCCGGCGGAAATCGAAGCCGTCTTATCGGCGTAAACGTCTCCTCCGCTGCTAACAGAGATATTTCCTGCCCGGTTAATCAGTTTTCCGGAAATATCAATGCTGGTATCCGGATTGATTCTTTGCTCTTTACCGTCCGAGGTAACTAGAACCGATCCGTTGTAAGCGGAGTTAACCTTTATTGACAGAGCTTCTGAATTAGCTGACGTCGTTAACTGGCCACGGAATGAACTCAAGGCGCCTGTCTTATCGATGACAACCTGATCGTTCAGTTTAAACTCGCCGCCTTTATCCAAAATTTGGATATCGCTCAGCTTCAATGCCACTGTGGCTTGGTTATCAATATTGATCCCCTCAGCAGTTTTAGCGATTAAAGAACCTCCTCCAGTTACGCTATCCGTGAAGGCAGAAATATTTCCACCCGAGACTGTGACATTGGAAATTTGGACATAAGGGCGGCTTGTCTGATCAATAAGCGAAAAATTACCGTTCTCTCCCCGGATCAAAAGGCCCTTCTGCTCCATTGTCGTAAGAAGCAGTTCGTCTTCGGCCTTGTAAGCAGCAAGCAAGGAGGGATTCGTCGTGCCGTAATCCTGCATCGCTTTCTGAAGTTCCTCATGACGCTGCCAGTACATGTTCGTCAGGGATTCTGCCTTCACACCGCCGACGGATTCATCATCAACGCCGGTCTTTGTGATCGTTAAGGGATTTTGTGAATCCAGGGTCACGCCTGATTCGTTGGGCGAAGCAATTCCGCTGATCTGAATATCTGCTTTGGTATTCACACCGGCTTGAACGAGTCCGCCGACCTGGATCTTATTGTCGGTGGTCAGATTCTTGGATTTTGTTCCGGCCGCTGTTGAAGCAATCGAGACTTCGCCGGCATCCGACGCAGACGTCCAGAACCAATAACGTGCTGTCTCTTCCGTAGAGACATCGCCGCTTTGTGCGTAAAGCTCAGTATCACGCCAAGATTTGATTTCTCCGTTGAGATTGAGCTTATTGGTCAGGTTAAGACTGTCGGAAACTTCCGAATCCGTTCCGCCGATGGCTGAGTGGCTGTAAGCGTGGGCATAGCTCACTAAATCAAACTGAGAGTTCGAGCCATCAGCATCTCTGCCTGCTCTAATCGCCAACTTGCCTTTCGACAAGATGTTAGAACCGCTGCCGACATTTACTTCATTGGTGCGATTTTGGTTGACGGAAACCTTGGCCCCTGCCCCGGCTACCGCTGCGCCTTGAACATCTCCGACGCTCTGTGCTTCAACATCTTCGTCAGAAGAGGCGGCAATCGTCAGCGTGCCTTCGGCGCTACTAGCAGTTAAACGCACACCGTCGGCCAAGTTAATTCTATTTTGAGTATTTAGGGTTTCGAAGTTTTCTGCTGTCACACCGGCAACGGCACCGGCCGTTTGAGCACGAACCTTCAGACTAGTTCTTCCGACATTCTTCGCAGAAATGGTCAGATCATCTGCAGTCAATACCACATTTTTACCGATATCGACCTGTTGGGTACGGTTTTCCGTATTGCTTGCTTTAATGCCGGTACCGACAAAGGCTCCGTAAACACGGGAGTCAACGGCATAAGTTCCTTCAGCGGCATGAACGTCCCAATTATCAGAGGCTCCAACAAGAATACCGGAAGCGTTAATTGCCGAGCCATCCCCGATCGAGACTTTGTTAGTGCCTTGCATGTCGTTGATCAGCGAAGCACCGCTTCCTCCGGCCAAAGCGCCTTTGGTGTTATCGGCTTTCATGCCGATGTTGTGTTCGCCCGAGGTCACAAAGGATGCTGCATCTTGAACATTCCAACGGCCGCTGACAGTTAAAGTCGTATCAGAGCGATCTGTATGTTTTACTTGAGCCGCATTTGCGTCAAGATCGGTACCTTCGGCAAGAATAATTCCGCCTCCAGCACTGTCGGCAAGAACCATCGCCTTTTCTTTATTAGAAGCTGTTACAACCGCATTCTTAACTCCCACTGAAGACGAAGAAGAAACTTCGTTCTTCACCGATACCTTATGGTTCACTTCTGCGGAATTATTGCCCGAGGCAATCGTTCCTCCCGTACCTGCGGTTGTCTTAGACAAATAGACAGCACTGCCTTCTGTTACCGAAGTGAAGTTCTCCAAAGAAGAATCACCGGACAGTTCAATTTTGCTTTCGACCTGATTCGAATTCGTGAGCTCTGAGGTATTGACAGGAATCGAAGCAATGATGGCACCGCCGTAGGTTTGAGAGTCGGCCGTCATCTTTAAGGCTCCACTTTCATCTCCGAGACCGGCACCGGCTGCCACTGTCAAATTAGCATGACTAAATACATTTCCAGTCACTTCGGAAATGACTTTACCTCGGGTTTCGGCAATCGACTGAACCACACCAATCCCGAGGCCTCCGGCTCCGGCACCGTAACTCTTAACCGTGATATCCGGACGGTTATTTGTGGTCAGACTGACGTCGCCGCCGGCTGTATTTCCGTTAAAGATCGTTCGAGTTGAAATCTCACCATCGGTTCCGTCATAGACCTTTGCTAGCGCACCTACTCCGTTGATGGCGCCGCCGTAGCCTGCAGTCGATTCGGCAAAGAGTTTTTGCTGACGAACTGCAGAGGCATTAAACGAAGAATTAATCCTTGAATTCAGAACTTGGCTTTCTACACGGCTTTTATCACGAATTTCTGCGACCATTCCGCCGCCGGAGGCTGCCGCAACCGTAATTCCGAAGGACTTCAGATGGATTTCTGATTTATTTTCCGTCTTAATCTCAAATACGGGATTGGTCGTTTGAGGTTTATTCTCTTCCGCCTTATTGCCCTCATCTTTACTGCCGTCAGGCTTTGGCTCTTCGAGTTTAATTCCTCCGGAAACGTTGCCTTCCCAGATCGTCGAAGCGCCGCCCGTGATTTCGGCGTCCGCATAAGCTGCAGTTCCGCTGGCAAGAGCCAGCGAAGTTTGGATCGCCTCAAGGTTGGTCTTACCTTCGAGTGAATTGAGAACGTTAAAGTTATCCTTTGATGTGATCGTGTTGCCGCTGAGATTAACTTTATTGTTGTAATGACGGCGCAACGTAATGACAGAGGCCGCTAATACTCCTGCACCGGCACTTCCGCTGCCGAGCGTAACGTCAATGCTGCCTGCCTTTGAATCTTCCTTAACAGAGACATCACTGCTTCCAACCGTCAGGTAATTGCCCGACACCACAACGGAAGTTCCATTCCCACTTCCCGAGGACACGCTTGCGTCTGCCGCTGCGGCCGAACCGACGATTTTGTCTTTTTCTTCCTGAGTCAGCTCATCATTCTCTGTAATAAAGCCGAGAGATCCGGTGCCTGAAGATGCGTAATCGGACAGATATTTATTAACTGTGTCTTCTGCGCTGCCAAGATCTTGACGGTTTGAAGCGAAAGGATTGTCTCCCGAACCGATCACCAGCGAGAATACATTTGCACCGATCGTTCCGATACCGCCGGAAGCAAACGCAACCGTTCCGTTAACGTAATGATCCTGAAGAGAGGAAACCGTGAGTTTGTCAGCTGTAACGATTGAATTACGAAGGTTAGCGGCCGAGGAGCCTTTAAAATAAGAAACGACGACCGAAGCACCCAAACTTCCGATAGCACCCGTAGCAGTAACATCTGTGACTTTCAGATGGTCTTCGTTTTCTGCATTGACGCTGAACTGACCGGCCTTAACTTCCGAATCGTTGACTTCAGCAGATGTCGCACCTTCAATCGTATTAACGTTCACGAGCCCAGCGGCTGCTCCATACATTGCTCCCGAAGCGGTCACGTTCAAAGAAGAAAATTCCGAGATGCGATTCGCACCCACTGAAGCTGACTGGCCCTCAGCTCTCAGGATCGAATGAGCTACAGAAGAAGAAACTGCATTATCAGCGTAGTTGATAACCACGCTGATCGGTACCGCAGCATATTGAGAGCCTGCAGCTGTAATGGCAGAAGTCGTAATCCTGCCCAAATAATTTGCGTTCTGCGCGAATGAACCTAGCACTTCCGTCTGATCCACTGCAGCAGAAACATCCGAGAGCTGCCGATTCACGTTAACGGAAGCACTAACCGCTGCATACTGAGCACCTGAGGCGGCAATTAGTAAGGAAGAAATACCTTCTTTAGCATCTGCATCAACAGAAACAGAGGTACCTGTTAATGAAGATTTATCTGTTGATGTTCCGGTAACTACTACACCGGTTGAATGATCAGTGGTGATGACATTCGTTACAACGCCAATCGCCGCCCCCAAAGCACCGCTCGCAGTCGCAATCACAGTATCCACGTTCGCAGCGTCAGAAGCTCCGACCATCAGAGCACCGGAACCGGCATTCAAATTCGAGGACTGAACCTTCGTTTCTGTCTTTCCACCAAGATAATTGACGTTTCCTGTGGCTGTGACCGCGGCATCCTTGGCTCCTCCTCCGGTAATGTAGAAAGTCTTAAAAGTTTCTGTGGAAGAAGCGTCAACCATTAATCCGGAGAAGGTCTTATCTTGCCTTGCGTCTCTCAAAGAAGCAGCCAGAGACACGTCATTGACGATATTCGAGTTGATCGCATTTTCATCAACCCCTGCTTCTGTCGTAAGAACGGAAGAGGTTTCCTGAGCAGATCGAACGATATCGGAATTCAGGATTTCGGTCTGTGTGATACCGCGTTTTTCTGAAACAGTAACGGTTGCACCTACAGCTGCATTTTGAGCGCCCTGGATTTGGCCGCCGTATGTTCCGATCGTATCGTCACTTTGCGCCTGAATGAGGGCTGCGCCTGCGTACTCTGCATTTAAGTTATTGGTACGAGCAGCAGTGTTGTTCATGACCAAATTAATGGCTGTTGAGGCAGCAGCTCCGGCTTTGCTGCCGCCTGCTCCGCCGATTCCAATCGTATCTATGTCATTATTAGATTCGGCCAATACCGTCAGAGTATCGGAAGAAACAAGTCTCTGTTTATCCGAAGCACTCAGAGCTGCTGTCGTATCCGTGTTGACTCGGTTGACAGCAACACCGACTCCGATACCGACGCCTTGAGCACCCACTCCTGCAACAATGCCAAGGTTATCAATATTAGTGCTGCTTGAAGCATGAACAGATAAGGCATTTAACGCTTTGGCTGCTTGATCCTTGACCCCTTGGGTGGTTTGGTCTTTTGCGTATTGAACCGTCGAAAGGTTGTTGACAGAAGCATTAACGGATCGATTAATTTCGTTAGTTCCGGCTGCTCCCGACAGACCCACATTGCCTCCGGCAACACCGACACTCAGTACAAGCGTTGAAATATGATCATCGGCTTGAGCATCAGTTGTGAAGTCCGTCAGATTATTTGAACCATCCGGCTGAGCAATCACCACACTGTCAACAAGCGCTTGAGTTTGAGAGCTGCGGGAAGAGGCATAAGCCACTGCTCCTGAGAGACCGGCTTTGCCTTTCGCTGCAACGGAAACATTTCCGGCCAGTGTCCAGATGGCCGCTGTATCCGAAGAATGCAGTGAAGCCTCTTTAAGGCCCGTTAATCTTGCATTCTTTAATTGAACCAATGCATCGTTCTTAACGCGATTAACCGCAACTGCACCTCCAATACCTAAACCGGAAACCGACACTGCACCGTCCGCAGCGGCCGCCCAAGCGGAGGCTCGGTTAGCCGCCGCAATATCTAATTTGGAACCTGCAAACTGCACAGAAGAAAGATTGAGAGCCTCGACATCTGCAGAAGCCGTGTTATTAGTGTTAGCCACCACAACAGAAGCGCCGACTGCACCGATGGCTCCGTCGCCGACGTTAACACCGAAGCTGCCTCCGACATTAACCGTTGTAGCCGCGCTGTCGGCATGAACATTTAAACGATTAACTGTGGAAGTCAAATCATTAACGGCGACAGAAGCACCCTGATCGACGTTCGATACAACAACAGAACCTGCCACGTTGAATTTGCCTTTACCTCCGGCCACACCAACGGCTACGCCGAGAGAAAAAGCGTCATCTTTGACATCTAAAACAACGGAAGAAGATGCGTTATCGGCATTAAAGACGGTTCCGGAGGCGTTTACCGCAAATTGGTTGTGAATCTGATTCACAACCACACCGGCACCGCCCGACGAACCGCCGACACTGATGGCCGGAGATACGGCAACGGTGACTTGTTTCATCTTGCCGGCTTGACCATACAAAACGCCGAGGTTTTGCGTTTTTTCTTCAGAACCGTCTTTGCCTGTTTCCTTAGCATCCGGAGCGGTTCTTAAACCGACGTCTTTGAAATAAGATTCATTACTGAGTTCATTGAGATGCTTGACGTACCATTTACGGTCAGCGAGATTCTCAAACTCATCGGCTTCCTGACCACCGGAGGAACGAGCTGTTCCTTCGAAGCCGCCCTCTCCGGCAAGAGAAATATTGAGGTTGTTAAGCGTTGTTGAGACATTGTTCGTCAGCTCGGAAGTCGCTGCAGCGCCCGAAAGTGCAAAAGACGATTCTCCGGTCGTCACCGCAGAAGAAACTGCCGTTGTGACCTGAGTCATGTCAGAAAGTGCGCGAACGGCGCTGTGTCCGGCAAGTTTCAGAGTGCTGTCTGCAAATTCGGAAGAAACGGTGTTGTCAATGTCCGCGACTGCAAAGATCAAAGAGCCGCCGAAAGACTTGGCGCCGGTATTGCCGCCTTTACCGAACGAGAAACCGATACCACCCGTGACTTGAGTGTCTCCGGCCCAACTTGCCTGGTTATAAGACGTATTAAAGAAGGTTCCCTCTAACTGAGACAAACCTTTAACGTTCGTAGTAACCGAATTCTCGATCAGATTAGCCGAGACTCCGGCATCAAATGCACCGCTGAATTTAGCAGCGCCTAACGACAAGGCTGCGGCTAAACCTTCGGCAACCGTCGTACCGCCGGATACCGCACGAATATTCAGTTTCTTGAGGTCTGTATTGAACCTTAAACCCTGAGAATTTAACTTCGCCGCATCAATATTGACTGCCGTCTTATAGTTTCCGGTGTTTCCGGCAACAGCACCGGCAATACCGGCAGCATAATTAGCAGTGTTCAGCTCGGAAATGTAGTTGATGCCAGCGGCACCGGCCCAAGCACCGACCCACTTATCGGTAACCGCATCGACGGAGACTTCTTCCGGCGCCTTGATTTGGAAGTTACCGACTTCGATATTGACTTCGTTTTCCGTATCAGTGTCGTTCCATGCAGCACTTCCCGCCGCACCTAATTGGAACTGAGAAGTTCCACCCTGGGCCACACCCGAAGTTGAACTGCTCGTGGTACTTGCAGTACTGCCGTTTTGCGCCAGGTTGGAATTATTGTTTCCGCTCATCGATGAGCTGGTTGGGTCGTTCTGAGACTGATTGTGGTTAAATTTATCCCTAATCGAATGACCTAAGCCATTGGCCTTCTGAGCCAAAAGCGGTCCGCCCTCTTCTAAATAGAAGCTCAGCCCTTCTTTAACGTAACTAGCTTTATCTCCGAGGCCGGAGAAGAATTGTGAAATTTTGCCCGGAGGCTCATTGGATTCCGGGCTATGCCCCGAAACGCCGACACCGCCTGCAACGCCGATCGCGTTCATGGCCAAATCCTCAGAAGCTAGCAAATTAACTTTGCCGTCGGCTCCGGAAGCCTCTAAGAAACCTTGTGCGTCATAGAGCGAACGATCTTGCTCAGCAATAACGTCGTTGTCTTTAACTCTGAGCTCATTGCCTAACTTACCGGTATTCACAGCAATACCGGCACCGGCTGCTTTATTCGCGTTGTCCGATATATCGACAACGACAGCACCGGCAATCGTTTGGACGTCGTCATCACGCTTAGCACTGACTTCGACTGAGGAACCTTTGACTTGAGACTCATCATCGAGCCAAACTAAGTTGGAGCCATTGGTCACGGCTACAGCCGCTAATCCTTCAAGGCTTAAGCCACCTTTATTGACGTCGGCTGCTGCGCCGATCGTTAAACCATAAATACTGTCCTGGGCCGTAAGGAGCGCAACATTATCCGCAGTGAGCTGAGCATTTTCTCGGACGATTAAGCGGCTGGAAGATGTCAGCTGGTTGTAAACCACCGTAGCACCAAGCGCGCTGGCTTTTTCCATATCCGGTATCGGAATACCGAATACCGTCGCAGCCTTTCCGCCCAACACCAAACTTTCGTTTAAGGCATTAGAACGAACAACGAGATTCCCGTTGTTTTTACTTTCTTGAGCGTCAGCGGATGGCATGCCATGGGCTTCAATCCTTGTATTTTTGCCGACAGTTAACAACGAAGCAGTCTTCTGGTTAATGACCATTGCCGTTCCGGTCGCACTCCAAGCGAAATTATCGGATGAGGCATCTCCTGCTGCGGCAGCGTAAGCATTCAAATAATTGGTCGGCTTGATGAACTCAAGCAGGCTCATGACCACGTTGCCCGTCTCTGCTCCCGCCGAACCGATAACACCTATTTCTCCGAAGAACGCTCCTAAAGCCTCTCCTAGCGTGCTGAAAGATGCCCCGACTTTTTTAATCTTTTCGATAAAAGAAAGATTAGCGTCGCTGACACTGTTGAAATCTGCGTCGACCTTGTCAAATGCTTCTTCGACTTTTGCCCATTGATCTTTGAATTCATGAGCAAAAATGGCCTTGAGTCGATCACGAGCCTTAGCGAAATCTTCCTTCATCTTGGTGAGGCGATTCCACTCAATTTGGGCTTCTGAATCTAAGATAAGCTGTCCATTGTTCGCTTTAAGTACCGAATCATTACCGATTTCGAGGATCGAGCGAACAGCTTCTTTTTCATCTCCGGAGAGCGCGACTAAAACTGCCAAAGAACCCTGAAGTTTCGTTTGGCTCGTTTCTCCTTCAGGCGCTGCAGAAGAAACTTTAGAAGTCACCAGATAATGATGATCTCGTAAGAGCGCATCAGAGGAAAGGTTTAAGTTGCCTGCTGTCTGAAGACCGATGGAGCGGCCTTCAATCACCGGAGTATTAACGATGACAGAAGAAGTTTGGGATCCGAGGACAACGCCAACCGCGCCGCCAAGTTTAAATTTGGTCGAATCAAACTTGCTGTCTACGCCCTGACCTGCCTGCCCCATGAGTCCAGCAACAAAGTCCCTCGATACCGCACCGATGGTGTCATAGAGAAGTTTTGACATGCCAGAAGCGCCGACAGCATTATCTGCCTTAATGGTTAGATCTTCTGTGACATTCTTAGCTGTAACCGAAGCTTCTAAAGCCTCGTTTGTAAATCCGGTGTTCAGCAGAACATTCGAGTGGGTATCCAGCTCGGTGTAATTGAAAGCTAAACCGCCGTAACTGCCATCCTGAACAACGACTGAAGATTCGGTTTTAACGGAACTGTTTTGAGTCGAGGAAATTTCGACTTTTCCAGCATCTTTTACGATATCCAGTAAAGCCGAACTTTGAACGTCTATGTCAGACGTACCTTTGAGTTTGGCAACAAGGACCGAAGTTTGAACCGCTTTGCTTTCTTTTGTGGCGGCAGTTGCCGAAGCTTCAACCGTCAAGTCATCAGCTGAGGTGATGCTCAAGTCTTTTCCGGCCTTTAAAGATCC
This sequence comes from Parasutterella sp., assembly GCF_057870745.1. Lineage (NCBI taxonomy): Bacteria > Pseudomonadati > Pseudomonadota > Betaproteobacteria > Burkholderiales > Sutterellaceae > Parasutterella > Parasutterella sp. The sequence goes on from NZ_DBMALT010000013.1 coordinate 48,182, forward strand.
GGCGACGTTCACCGTGCTTGCGCTGTCAGCAAGCGTGACGATCGCTGCGATGGAAGGAACTTTCTGAGTTAAGTCAGTGTTAAATAGGTTAAAGAGACTCGTGGAGGTTCCGGCTTCAAGTTTGGTATCCGCGACAGAATCTAAAGATAAGTTTTGTCGGGCAGAAAGGCTTGCGCCCTTACCAATATTGATGAGAGAAGACGTCTTTAAGTCCGCATAATAAACCGCTTCATTGAACGGTGTGGCCGTTCCTAAAATCTCCAGCGTCAAACCTGTCGAAAGGTCAGCCATTGTCGTAGAAGATTTAACCAAACGGTTCTCTGCGACGGAATTCACGTCAAGATCTTTAGCTGCGGTGATAACGCCGTCAATCCAGATCTCGGAAGATACATCCAAGAGCTTGTGTTTACCGTCAGAAACGAAATGGCCGATTTCTCGATCTTTTTTAGCCTTTTCTTCCGCAGAAAGCTGCTCGTAACCCGATGGACGAAGACTCTTATTGATGTCATAGACACCGTTTCCGGCCATTGAAGAAACCTTAACGTTTTCTCGTGATTTAACGGAAGCACCATTTGCTACTTTGATCTTTGCTTCGACTTTTTGTTTCGTAACGGATCCTGCAATAGAGCTGGTCGCGGAACTATCACTTCTTGCCAATAAAAGAATATCGCCTGAGCCGTCATCGGCTTCGCGGGTTACCATAGCGTCAGATACTGAACTTTGAGTAACGACGTTCTGACCTTCTTTAATATGAACTAGGTCTTTGAAATCCGTTTCCAAATTGGAAAGCTTTGTGCCGGACTCTAAATGGATCTGGGAAGCAGCAAGCGTGATTCGATTACCTGTATTGATGCTTCCGTTAACTGTAATAACACCCGCAGGATTCAGAGGAACTTCGCCCTGCTGCATTTTCTGCAGCGTTGCGAGGGCTTCTTCTTCCTTTTGTCCTAAACCTAAAGGAAGTTTTTTATCTGATAACTCACTGTACTTTTTATAGGCATCGTCCGTGGTAATCACGGCCGTCAAACTTCCGGCATTGATCACACCGGTTTTACCGACGATCATTCCCTGCGGAGAAACAAAGTAAAGATTTCCTCCGACCTTACTTCCTTTTAACGCGTTAACTGTTCCGTTAACGGAAATCTTGTTGTCGACAAAATTCACTAAATGATTTGTGTTTGTCGGCAGGTGCATGTCCACAAGATGCTTCTCTCCTACCTGAAACTTCGTGAACTTATTCGCGGCAACCGATCCGTTTATGTGAGTTGTCGAAATATCGTGATGCAGATTGTTTTGCGAACTGGTAATCGTCGTTCCCGTCCAATTAGGATCCACAGTGATCGCATGATCCAACGCCTCTGCGACCGCTGTTAAAGGAAGCGTTAATAAAGAGGCTTCCATAACCAATAATTCAACGGGGACGATTAACGATGAGGCTTCTTTGCCATGGGCACGATGATTCTCGTCCGTGACAACGTGTATTCCTCGGCAAACATTCCAAATAACTTTATAGATCTTATTCATAGTGTTCTCACCAAACAGCGTTAATCACGAAATCGAATCGTGCTTTGCTCACGTGTTCCGAACCCACATTTCTCTTAAACGGAAAGGAGATAGTGGCAGAACTCATCAGCCAATCCACCGGTCTCCAAGAGGCTCCGATGCCGACAGAGCCCAAACTTTTATCTTTATAGGGAGAATCTCCGCTCAATCGCCCGGCATCGAGGAAGGCAAACACGTTGGAGCCCTTCCCGTCTAAGTGGTATTTCGCTTCTAAATTAATCCAGGCGCCGTTGTAAGCAGAGATCGTGTCATTCTCATAACCACGAACGCCTGAAGAAGTCCCTAAATAGAAAGAATCTCCGGAGGCCATTTCACCGCCTCCAAGATATCTTTGTGCGCCGGCATTTACGGTGTAACCCCAATTTTTCCAAAGCCGGTGATCCCAAGTTAAATAACCTGTCAGACGGCGGTAACGGGAAGCGTTATCGAATGTGTAGTCTTTCAGCCAGGATTCAATGTATTGACCGTTGGTGTAGAGCGTAATACCTTCTTTCAACCAAAGCTGCTCCAAGCCGGCTGTGAGGCTCTTCACCGAAGTATCGCTGACTGTCAGAACATTAAACATTTCAGTTTCGGATGTTTGGCGTGCTGCCTGCAGATAGCCTGTAAGTTTTGAGGCCGAAGTCACATACAAAGGATGGTCGAGCCTCAATGACAGATATTGAGAATGTCCTTTGACATCGTAGTCCTCGGACGGTCCGTCAACTACTTTTACGCGTCCGTATGAGTAACTTGCGGTCAAACGTGTTCCGAAACTATTGAGCGGAACAGAGTAAGAACCCATAAAGCTTCTTGAACCATGGGAAAACACACCGATCAGCTGGAGTCGATCACGCCACCCAAACAGACTTCTTTCCGTGAAGCTGACGCCACCGCGGTAACGGCCGGACGATTTAGAGCCGGAAGAATCCGAAAACAAAGTGAAGGTACGAGGATCGGGCTCTTGTACAAAGATCTCATAGTCCGTTGTTCCCGGTTCTTGCCCTGCTCTCATGTCCACTGAGAGCTGAATGTCATTGGTCATGTTGAACTTGACCAAATCACCCAGCATTTCTCGGTAATTGGAGACCTTACCTTTTTCCAGATCAAAGGCTCTCAAGATATAACTGTCTCGAGTCTTAAACTCTTTTTCTTCTACTGCCGAACTTAAAGAGACTGCTCCGGTCTTACCTTCGACTAAGGTAATTGTTAAAACACCCTTAGAAATTCTCTGCGGCTGAAGGACAGCTTGACATACCACGTAGCCTTTTTGGCGATAAAGGCGGTTAACCGCCTCAAGCATTGCTGTAAGCTCTTTACCTGTGACAACCTTACCCACAAATGGCTTTACTGCTTCGAGTGTTTCTTCATCCGTCAAAATCTGACTCGGTGTGAAATGAACGGAAGAAAGAAGGAAACGAATGCCATCTCCGAATTTTTGAGACTCTGAGGCGGAAAGTGCTTTTTCTACCGCTTCTTTTGCCTGCCTTCTAATTTCACGTTCTTGCTCTATAAGATCAACTCTTTGAGCTTCATTCAAGAGTCGGCGGACATCTCGCTGAGGCAACGTAACATCTCGCTCCATAGAAGCAGAGATAGCGGGGTTAACTATTTGTGCTTGGACACTAAAAGACAAAAAAGTCAGTACCCCTAAACAAACAAGTGTCGGCAGTTTATTCATTTCCTTGGGATTCTTTATGTTTATCGAAAGATTTTAACAGCCGTGGTAGTCTTGAATTTTCAGAAATCGAAGAGAGTTTTTTATTTATATTCAATGAGAAAAATAGATTATTTCAAAATAAACAAAAGTTCACCCAGCTATTATTTCGGGGTTATTTCTAATAAAAATTACGACTAACAAATTAAGAATGTTTAGCTTTCTTCACTTTTAACTTTCAAAATGATTTTCATTTGGCAAGAGAGAATTCCCAGTAAGCGTTTTGCTTGGCTTTTCATGTTTTTCGTGAGAGTCGTCTGAAATTGCGATAATTTTTGTCCGAGCCACCCTCCTTCAGCAAAGCGGTTCAAATTATTACCAAAAAATGAATTCACGCAGCCTTAATGATTAAGGAAGATGCTAGACGTATACTCACGTTTGGAAGAACAAACAAATAGAACAAATACTTAGATTTAAAAAAAAATTGAGCCTTGATTTCTTATCAAGGCTCCGACCCACGAAGTCGACCGAGGGGACAGCTTCGAGTTTGAAGTGGTCTAAATGCTACAAATTAAATAAAACTTTTCTAACTGCCTTGAGAAATCAAGGCAGTTTGTTCTCCAACTGTTTCACGCTTTCAAAGACCATCTGCTTATAGAAACGGCGGACAAATTCTGTGTGGAAATCCATATTGTTGAAATACGAAAACGTGAAACGCTTCGGATCCTGGCCGACTTCTTTGGAGTCTTCATGGCCTATGAACATATGATCTGTCTTCGGAGAAACTTCTAGTTCAGGCTTATCTTTTAATTTGACCACCATCTTCATCGTCATGTCGTATTCATAGACGATCTTTTCCGGATGATTGTCAGGATCCGCCTTTTTGGCTTCAATCGCAGCCTTTGTCTTCGGATCCATTGCGCGGGTCAAATCAATTACCACTTCGCCTTGTCTGTCTTCCGCGTCTTCCTTCACGATCTTGAAGAGACCTGTCTGTTCAAGATAGCGTTCGGAAGCGAGCCAGAGACCGTAGTGTTCGCGCCAGTCAGCCGGACGTTTATCAAACGGTTCCGTCACAATAGGACGACCTTCCCACAGATAATTTACAACCAGCGAAACCTTTAGCGGTTCCTCTACTTTCCTGAACTGATCGGCTTCTATCACGGTTGTCGGCTGAACAAACCAGCTTTCTCTCGGATAGTCTTTATGGTCATAAGCGCAACCGCTCAGAGCCAAACTCAATGCGCAGACCGAAGCTGCTAATAATGTCGTTTTAGTATTCATGATGCTTATTCCGTTAGGTAAACGAGTCGGGATGGGAGGCACGGAATCTATTCCGCGCCGTTCCATCAGCTATGCGTTCAGCGTTTGCTTAGAACATGTACTTGATGCCGATCTGAGCGGTTTCGTTGTGGTATCCGGATTTACCGGCCTGTACGCCAACAGTTGCCCAGCCAAGCGTATTGCGGCTTAAGTGACCTTCTAAGCCCATACGGAATTCCCCGAGGTTTCTCCCGCCGTCCATATAGACCTTGTCAGTGCCCATTTGAACGCCGGCCTTCTTGCTGTTATGAATCCAGTTGCCTTCAATGAATCCCAGGCCCTTATTCATATAGTTAGCATGTAGTCTTGCGCCGACTCGGAGCGTGACATTATCAGTGCCCAACTGGCGATATTTCGTCCCGAAGGAGTCATTAGCGGAATTGGCCTTAACGCCGTCCCATACTAATTGGGCTTCCGGCTGGAATGTCCAAATCAGCTTGTTGTAATCCTTCGTTCCGCTTTCTCCGATAGGAATCGTGTAACCGGTTTCAACTGACCAAACCCAGCCGTGTGATTTGAATTTGAACGGAGAAATTTCATCTGACCAAATCTTGTTGTCATAACGACCGAAGAGCAGCCAACTATCAACATAGAAACCGTCATCAGGGCTATTGCCTGTGTACAGAGTTCCGTAGATACCCAAGGAGTAACCATCTGAGCGGGATTTTGCGCTATCCCAAGAACGGCTATCAGAACGGTTGTAGAGCCCACCGGCAAAGACACCGCCAATATACTTCCAATCTTCGTTAAATTCGTTTCTCAGCAAATCGCCGCCGATCTGAGTAACGGCAGTATTGGAATGAGTCTTACTCTGCCCACCCGCCATGCGGAAGTGAGAGTGAGAACCAACCTGACGGACCCAAGCTGCTGCAGGCTTTTCTTCTCCGTCAAACGGGTCAATATAGTAAGCCTGACCAAAGCGGTCGTGCAGTCTCATGTGCATCTTGGCCCAAGATTGAGATGCTCCCACGTAAGCACCAGCTTCCGGTCTGAGGACTAGATTTTCTTCTTCCTTCGGAGGTACTGAAGGTTCATAGTGATCTTTGTCGTCCGAGTTATAGAGCACCCAAGTTCTTTGCGAACCTTGCTCTTCATCGTTGTAACCAAGACTATAAATCCATTTATAGGCCTCATTGTCTTTAGCAACGACACCGAAAGGCTGCATCTCAAGCCGAAGTTGATTTCCTTCAATTCCCTTATCAGCAATAACGAAGATTGGAATACCTTCGCTCTTCAGAGTTTTTTCACCTCTAGCCTCTTTAAAGATACCGCTGACCGGAATCTTGCTATGATCATCGCCGAAGGAGACCTTAGATGTACCAGAAGCGGTATCAGAATGAATAACATCTACATAGGAATTATTCGCTCCTTGCACTAAGCCTCTATAGTGGATGACGGATCCTGATTCGCCCACATAATCCTCTGCCACATTCACATGGTTTAAGTTTGATACTTTATCTTCGCCGCTAGAAAGGAAAACATCTCCGGCATTTTGAATAGCTCTAATATGAGCCTCACTTCTAGGATCAACCCCACGCGTAAGCGACGCTGATGCGCTGTTGAAGTATAAAGAGGAATTCGTTGTTAAAATCGCCCGTCCCTGATATAGAGCCTTAGGATTGTTCAAGAGTCCAGCAGCCTTCCTCAGCTCAAAATCACCATAAAACTCAGTATTTTCCGAGTTGATTATCATTCTTCCAGTGTCGACTATTAATGCTGAGTCAGACGAACCCTGAATATTCCCAGAAATAACACTGGAAACTGTTTCTCCTTCCCTCTGAAGGGTATTATGGACAATCAACACTCCTCCACTTCCCCCCCAATCTGGCGAGTAATTTAAGGAAGAATTTGAATTGCCTATCGCCTCTAATTTAGGTTCATTTGATAAATCAAGCAATGCCGTCGTTTCTACGTTCAGGTGACCAATATCTTGAACATGTTTTTGCAAGTAGAAAGCAGCCTTCTCTTCCAACTGTAAGCTACATGTATACTTATCCGAAGAGCCTAATGCACCATCAATACCTGAAATTAAGGTTGCATTTGTTTCAACCATGGTTGATCCGGTAAAGGCATTTTGAATCGGTTTATGATATGTCACCCCTCCATCTACATTAACTGAATCAATTGTGTATATTGTTTTTGGTGAACCTAAGATAACTGTCGATTTTTCGGCAATCGCTAAGTTTCCTTTTCCTTTTAATTCAGCAGAAAGAGTAAATCTTTCTTGAAGTCGAATGCTTTCAGTTTCGCCTAAATCAGAATCATCTAACGCACCATTTAACAACAGTGTCTCGCCTTCAACAAGATCTAAAGATTTAAGCCAATACTTAACCCCCACACCCCCACTTTCACCTGGTTCAGTTAATTTTCCACTAACGTTTCCAACTAGATTTCCAAATTCATCTTTTGCATAAGGATCACTAAATAAACCGTCTTCCCCATCAAAATGCATGTATTTATAGAAACCATAAGTTGCAAAAGCTACAACTCTACCAGACTGATAAATTTCAAAAGGAGAAGAACCATTAATTGTTGTTGGTTCAAAGGTCATCTCTGAGGCAGAGACTGATTCATAACCATGTTCGAAGCTTGGCTTAAAAAAAGGATGAGGATTGCCCTCTAAAAATACTCCAACGAAAGTATTACCGAAGGCATTAAGGTTTTGCTTGCTTTGTTCTCTGAACTGCTCGATTTGGTCAAACGATATAGCAACCGCATTGATCTTATTTCCGTCGGCATCTAGACCAGTATTCACACCGGTATACAAAACTAGCCCATCGTAGTGATACCTAAAATTGTGCATAAGAGCTGGTCGATGCTCAGCGTTAGAATCTCCGGAACTCCCAGATCCGGTAGAGCTTACATATGAATAAATCATTCCGTCGTCATGAACCAACAGGGACAAATTCTGGTCCTTTTCTGAGTCCCCAGTCCCATACGAATGGTTAACAACATACTTAGCTTTATCCTGGAATAAGTCCTGTTTATTCTTATTAAAGTTCGCCCCATCTCCATTCACCGCTTTCACTAGATTAACGTAAGAGCCAACCCAAAAATTGTGAAGGCCGTTTGTTTCGTCCGAAACGTTTGAAGGATCCCGTGAAGTAAGAGAAGAGTGAAAACCTGTCCTACTAATGACATAACTATTAGCCACTAAATCGCCAAGCCTCATGCTGTATTGAGCAGCCTCAGAATTAGTAGATGTAATTCTTTTTAGTGCCGCAGAGTCTTTAACTACATAATTTGGATTATCAAGAACTGCTTGATAATTATCCGATGTGGGATAATAATCTCTAGATATATTTCTTTCTGTGTTTGGATCTTTTTCTAAAATAGAGTTTTCGACATATTGACCAAAATGAACATATCGCGCGTAAACTGAATCAACTTCGTTTTCGCCCGAAAGATATACAACGCCTCGCCGTCTATTTACTGCTTTCAGGGAACTTTCCTTAACTCTATCAACACCCTCAGTCGTTTCCCACTCCCCTTCAGCTGTCGAAGTACCGTAAACTGCGGAACCTTTCTCTAACTTAACATTAAATAGAGATACTAAATTGGGACTTAGTTCTCTTAGGTCACTAGCACTGGCAGATAGGCGGTCTAATAATTCCAATCCACCTATGACATTTCCGTTAATTGTCGAATTCTTAATGGATACAATATTATTTGCAGCTAAACCCGTTGACCATCCACCGTATATAGAGAATGCCTGATTGGAATCTCCCCAACTTGAACTCAAATTTTCAGGATCCCAATCATTAAGATCTTTGGAAACCTTATACCCTATATAAGAATTCTCAATTGTAACCACATTGTGATTTGCGATAGCCGAATTGCTAGCTATAGCGTTTCCATCCCAAACCAGAGAGTTGTTGATGTGAAAACTGTTATCTGCATTGGGTAAATTAACTTGGTTGATTCTCATGTAGTAGACACCCCGTCCGCCAACCAAGCCTAATTTTCTAGCATTGACAGAACCGGCAACTAACAGAGTGTCTTTCACGGAAACAAGGTTATCACTGCTTTCATAACCTTCTCCACCAAAAATCCCTTTAGTTATTAAAAGAGAGGCATTGCCAGGTTCATTAGCTACAAAATCATTTGCATTTGTGTGAGAGTTCGAAAGTGAACCTGTTATAAAAATCTGATTATTATTTGTTTTAAAACCTTTATGTATAGCAGTAGTAGTGACACCATTGAATGTCACTTCGCTTCCCTCAATAGCATCCAGCTGTGCGGAACGGCCACCGAAAATCAGTTTTGCATAAAGTTTGGATTTAGGCGCAAGCTTCACCAGAACTGAATTATGAGTCGCCTGACCAACAGAACTATAAGTTGAGTTTTGTATATCTTTTTCTACCCCTCCACCGATATCATTTCTAGAACCAAAAAATTTACCCATGAAGGTCACATTCTCTTCTAGGCTGATGCTGAGTGTATTGCCATTTGTAGTTTTCGAATAATTTCCAGTCGAGAATTCTCCAGTGAGAGCTCCAATTTCTTCTTTTGTTTTACCAAAATCTGTTTGTAGGCCACCGGCGATCCAAATAGTGGAGTCTGAATTATCTACAAAATGACCGTTTGACTCATGGTTCCAAGATTGTGTTTTCGAAATCGTTACATTTAAAGTGCTGGAACTTTCTGTTGTAAAGGTTGAATAAGACCAAATCCAAGCAAGACTATTATCGAAAGGGTCATCTATAGAATTGCTTAAAACTGTATACTGCGGCCTTTGGTCTGGATCTGTCACAATGGTAAAACCGCTATCAACTCCAAAAGTCCATTCATCCCCGTTTTGAGTTAGACTCGCAGGGAATGCAAAACTTTCTGTAGGGGAAAATATTGCGCCTAACGCGACCAAAACAGAAAAAGTAACTACTCCAAATTTTTTGCCGCCAAAAGATCTGTCGAATTGATCAAATTTAAGCTTAAGCGGAGAGGCTTGTCTTGACGCAAGACAAAAATTCTCCAAAAATGCGTAATGTCTATTACCAAAAGCTGAATCTCTTTCAAACTCTCGAACCTTAAAGGAACTGCGATCTCTGTTTATGATGAGGGAGGGGGTAAATTGATTGTCCTTCATATACATTTTTCCTCGGGGTTTTATATTGTTTATGAGTACATTATAGAAACAATCCAAACAATCATCTGAACGTATTTTCATCTAAATAAACAGGAAAACCCGAATCAATCAAATAATTTTTGTTCCCCCCTCCCTAATTAGCGCTATTAAAGCAGCTTCCTCTTTGTTAACGGTTATTTAGGGATAACACAAGAGTTACGAGAAATTTCTTATGTTCCCGAGTGTCAATTGTTTAAGGGCATTTACTTATTCAAATAAACGTTCAACTTTCTAATTCGACTTTTAAAAGCCAATCGAAGAATAACTGATCAAGATTCTTTTAAAGGCACAGGACTAAAATAATTCTTATCCGACAAATGTTTACAGATCCATCTTGGTCGTTACGGTTTTCTTTAATTTAATAACTTGCCACCCCTGCTGACAAAATTTTCAAGACGAGAAGTCCTCCGAAACCGGCTGTAGTGGCATAAATTGTGAGTCAAACAAGCCTCATTTCAACAGATGATTGGTGGAAATCAAGGTGATTCTGGTTTTCTTGTGAGGTTCCTAACCTGCGTAGGAGGTTCCAGCGGCAACAGCTATGATGCGTAACCAACCTCAGAGCCTATTTTCGAAATCAGCATCTTTAGTGCTTGTTGTTTCTCAGGCCTTTTAATGAGTCAAGAAACCGTGAAATAAGCTTAAACGGAGCGAGGTTGCAGTCTTGTGTCGCGAAAGTCCTTAACGCCAAAAGTAGGAATAGGCTGTAAGCAGGGGGAGCCATTCTGAGCTTTAGCCGCCCAACGGACTCATGTATTCATTATTATTTAGAAGTTGTTAAAGAGCCGTACCGCATGTTGTAAAAGCACGGAAACATTACCGTTTCCTTCTTTGAGAGGATCTTTGATGGAAATCATTCCATAAGCCTTTTCTGTATCTTCTTTTGTTATAAACTACAAATTGTTTACTCGACGTTTTCTGTTAGTTAAATCGTTTGAGAATACAACGAATCACGCCCCCCGATCTATAACTAATTAATTCTTATTTAAAATAGCAGGTTAGCAAGTTTCTTAGCTTCTCAATTGGCCCATATTTTTAGAGATTACGTTAAGTGGCTTTTTAAGCCATTGAGAATGGTAAACAACTTTCTCCTCGTTCCGGACTGGCAAAAGTGCACCGAAGTTCATTTGAGATCAACCTATGCCGTAGGTTAAGAAGCAGATATTAAGCCATCCTATCAAAGCATTATCACCCGCCTAGAAATGGGTTTGAAATTCATTGGCCTTTCAGAAACTCCACCTTCGCTCCCATGCGTTGGACAAACATACAATCGTTGACATTTGCATGCTCTTGTTTCTCATGTTTAAGCTTAATTAGTGAGAAATACGTTGGTAGGGGCAGATAATTATCTAGCGTGAGCAATTTTCTAACTTACTTATACGCCTCCGTCTTTGATAAAGTCGCTTTTTAAATTATTTAGCGTGACACCTAAATTCGTAAAGCAGATCCCGATCCTGATTCTTAGTTAACTCCCGTTCCTATCTAAGGACCTTGCTTCGATCTGGTTATTTTGCCAAGGAACTTGTCAATGATTACAACAGAGAAGGTTGAACCGGCCAAATCTTTAATGGGTAAGTTAAAAATTACGCGCTTTAGTCTGTAAGGCGGTTAAGGCTAAGTTTCCTTGAACCGTCTTACCTGCAAGCGTACTTTTAACAGGAGGCGTCAAGAACTTTCGCGGCATAAGGTCATAACCTCGCTTCGCTCCGTTAGGCTTATTCCACGATTTCTTGACCAATCAAGGATATGAAGAGTTCGAGATTGGGCTTTTGAATTGTACCCAAGCTAAATCAGAACAAAAAAAGGAAGAAAAATTATTTTTCTTTACCCTCAGTCCACTATTGAAAAGAATCTTGCTGACGGATTCAATATTTCCCAGAATTAGATCAGCAGACTTTTGCTTTATAAATATTAGGAGGGATATTTACAATTATAATAATGGAAAAACTACCACCAGCATCATCTTGAAATCTTCTTCACCGTAAACAGCATGGGGATGATTAGCCGGCATGACAATGCTCTCGCCTTTCTTTAAAAAGTATGGTTTTCCGTCAATCATGATCTTGCCTTTGCCGTCTAAGCAGGTAACAAACGCATCACCGGTACTTTCGTGTTCACTTATGCCCTCTCCCCTCGCAAAGGCAAACAACGTGATACCGACACCTTTGTTTTGAACCAAAGTTTTACTTACAACCTGACCGGGTGCATATTGAACTTGATCAGCTAATTTCAGAACTTCAGAAGAAGCAATATTCTTTAAATAAGCCATTTTCTAACTCCTTATGTTTAACGTCTTTAGGAGTCTATGGCTCGTAGAGAACAAATCAATTTAATAGCGTCTTCTTTTGGGCAGTTGCCTTATCCGCAACTGCCCTTCGATCTCAATTATTTTTCCTCAGGCGTTAAGCCGATACTCCGAAACCTTTCCTTCACAAGGATATCCATCCGTTACCCAAAGTTTTCCGGCCGTCACGTCCATCACCATGGCATAAACAGAACAATAACGTTCTCCGCTGATTCGAGGATCTTCGTGATAACAAATCGACTCCGGATAGTTGTCGTGATTGCTTAGAAGTTTGAAAATCTCCTTCTCTCCGATTCTTCCGCCGTGTTTCTTTAACCATTTTTCCATGGTGTTATAGCGTGTAAACGTCGAAGGAATAAAACTTTTGGCTTTATCCTGAGGTGCGATGAGAGGAGAAAGATAATGATTCGTATGGATTAAAGGTTCCCCCTCACTCATGAGGACATCAAATTGATCAGGAGAGAATTCAATTACCATCTTAAATCCGCTGCGAGTCGCGATATTAAAAGCACCGGAACCGGCTCTTGGAAGCATAGAAACCGCTTTAATTGCTTCTGTTGCCAGACTGGAATCAAGAACTTTCCTCATCATTAGGTGAAGCGGAACGCCGATTTTCCCCTTTCCGACCGAAGTTGCATTAAGGCAGATAGAAATACCTTCCGAATTCAGTCCTTTTCCTCCGACCATGCCTGCCTCACAAATCATGAGAATGCTAGGCTCACCTTCTTGATGGACCTTAAGAACCACAGAATTTTGTCTGCCACTTGCCATCCAATCCCAAGTTTGTCCCATAAAGACATGACCGTTCTTGCCTCGTCCTTCCGGAATAATAATGCAGGAACAAGCATCTGCCTTGGCAAAAAGCACCTCGCTTCTGCAATTCAAAGTTAGGATGTCTTCAAAGCTTCTTCCCGAGCCCTCTGCAATGCCTTTCATTTCCTCAACATATGAAGGGCAATACTTCTCAATCACAGGAAGAAACTTCACGGCGAGTTTCTGTGCCTGCGGCCAATCAATATTCGCGGATTTTTCGAACGCAGAGGAATAAAAGTCAATATTTCTCTTAATCGCTCCCGAAGCCGATGATCCGTAGCGTTTTCCGCGTTCAAAGGCTTTCCCCTTGATTTCTATCAGTTGATAATAAGGCTTTGCATTTAACTGAAGTTTTCTTTCTTTAGGAACGACCAAATCAGAAACGGTTTTCGCCCGAACCCCTTGGCTGACAAGTAAACCAGAGGAGATTCCAAGAATTAACTTGCGTCTAAGCATCACTTCACCCTAAAATTTTCTTCGTTCGAATACGAAACATTATGTTCTGAAAACTTTCCTTATTCGTTTTAGAGGATACGATTTCTTGTCGCCTAAAAAATGGCAATTTTTTACAAGCCTCGCTCCACCCTTTTTGGGATAGTTAGAAAAAACAAAAGAACACTATATGGAAACCATCTCACGAACCATTAGACATGACGAAGTGCTCGGGTTGGAAGCATTCTGCCTTCAGGGCTATGCTCAGCCTTTCCCTAGGCACTTCCACGACTACTACGTCTTGGGTTTCGTGGTTTCCGGTGAGCGGGAGCTCCTTTGCAACGGGCTTAACCTTCAAGTCTTTCCTGACAATCTCTTAATTTTCAATCCTCGTGACAACCATGAATGTGTCTCGACGTCTCGAGCTCCGTTCCTGCATTACCTGGGATTCAATATTCTTAAGAAGCGAATGGAAGAAATTTCAATGGAACTAACCGGTGAGAGTTGTCTTCCGCAATTCAAACTAACTGTCTTTTCTGACGAATCCGCCTGCAATGCTTTCTTGGAACTGCACAAGCTCATCATACAGCGTTCCGATGAACTAAGGAAAGAAGAATTGTTCTATCTCCTCTTCTCAAGGTTATTCGGAAAGTATGCCACACCTCCTTGCAATCGCGGCCTCTCAGATCCTCTCAAATTAAGGAGGCTTGCGAATACCTTGAGTCACACGCTTCGGAAACAATAACCTTAGATGACATTTGCCAAAGAGTCTCTGTCAGCAAGTCCCCCCTAATCCGCTCTTTCAGCAAGCAGTTAGGTCTTACGCCTCATAGCTATCTCATGAGCATTCGGGTCAAAGAAGCGCAAACCTTTCTTAAACAAGGCATACCTCCATCACTCGCGGCACTAAAAAGCGGCTTTGCAGATCAAGCGCATTTCTCAAACGTATTTAACCGGCTAACAGGATTAACGCCAAGTAGTTACCAGAATGTTTTTCTAAAGAAGGCGCCTTCTTCCAATGACTCTAACTAACTCAAATACAACCGCTCACCTAGCGGCTTTCCTAACGATCCTTTGTTGGGGAACAACGTTCGTATCCACCAAGGTGCTTCTGCAAGGTTTTACGCCGGTGCAAATTTTGCTCATTCGTTTTTGCATCGGCTTCGCTGCTTTGTATTTTCTGTCCGCTAAAAGTACTTATCAATTAATACGAAGACAGAATGTTTATTTGGCTTCGGCGGGTTTTCTCGGAATTTGTCTCTATTACTTACTGGAAAACATCGCTCTCACCTACACGCAGGCAAGCAACGTCGGTGTCATCATGTCTGTCTCACCGTTTTTTACTGCAATATTTTCGTGTGTCCTTCTAACGTAAATTCTAATCTCTGGAACCCCGGTAGTTGTCAAGCACTTTAGGATAAAGTTTTTCTTTAGTCTTGCGAAGCAAGACCTGTTTCCATATTTTTTTTGGTTGTCTAGGT
>NZ_DBMALT010000014.1:0-59581 GCF_057870745.1 Parasutterella sp.
GAGCCCGAGACATTCTCGAGCTTCTTGGCATTAACAACAAATTCCCGCGAAACCTGAAAGGCTAAAAGTCAATACCGAACTATTTCGCGGGAGTTTGGGTTCGTTAATCAGGCAAGAATTTTGCCGACAACGTTAACAAGCAGCTGAGAGGCCTGCGGGAGAATGGCTTCATTAAAGTTCATGTTTCGGTCATGCAGTCCCGGTGCGGCGCCGCTTCCGATGCCGTAATACAGAACTCGGAGCTCCGGTTTGGCTTTCTTGTAGAAGTGGAAGTCTTCCCCGCCGCCTCCGCAGTTAGCACCCAAAGTTTCTTTTCCGAAAGTCCCTGCAACGGTTTCTTTGAATAGCTCACCGAGTGCTTCATCGTATTCAGGACCCGGGCAATACTCTGTGACTTCGCAGGAAGCCTTGGCCCCGAAGCTGCCTTCTAAGCCTGCGGCTGCGAGTTTCATTCTTCCGATGATCACTTCGAGTGCGGCATTGTCCTGAGCACGGAGGTCGTAGGCGATCTTCACAAAGCTCGGAATGGAATTGGTTGCACCGACTTCAGAATGAATCTGAGTCGGTTTGACGGACCAAGACTTGTTCGGATCGATTTTGATCAGCCCGACTGAAGCAATGTACTGAGAGGCGGCTTCGATCGGATTGATGCCGAGATGCGGTCTTGCGGCATGAGCCTGTTTGCCGTCAATGCGAACTTCAACGGTTGCACAGGCAACATGATTCACGGACGCACAGTATTTTCCGAACGGAAGGTCCTGAACGGGACGGATGTGAGAACCAACAACGATATCAACGCCGTCTAGGACGCCGTCTTTGATCATGGCGAGCGCGCCTTGGAGGCTTTCTTCAGCCGGCTGAAACGCCAGACGAATTTTTCCCTTTTTAAGGTTTTTGCGGATTTCTGGAGCTGCAGCAAGAAGAATTGCCGCATGAGCATCATGGCCGCAGGCGTGAATGGCCTCTATTCTTTCAGGATCGTTGGGATCTGCATAGGGCAAAGCATCGATGTCGGCGCGAAGCATGACCGTGGGACCAGCAACGCCGCTGTCAATATCAACAACTAGGCCATGACCGCCCACGCCTGAGCGGACGTTAAAACCCATTTCTTCGAGTTTGTTTTGGATGTATTGAGCAGTTTTGATTTCCTGGCCGGAAAGTTCTGCCAGTTTGTGCAGTTCAGTTCTGTACTGGATGGCTTCTTGGAATGACATATTTGGAACAACAAGTAGCGACCGGCCGGTCTCGTTTCGAGCCTAATCCTCCGATCGTTCGTCGTCTCAAGAAGAGACGCGCAGATTTTAGGATAGGACCTATCCTTTGACAATCCGGCTTGGTAGAAATCAGAGTCTTCCAAGAAGCGTTCGTGCGATTAGGCAGCAGAATCCTTTACTTCTGTCAGGTGCTGATGCTGAAATTTGTCGAAGAATTTCAGAGGGATGATAGTGAAGATGATCAAGCCTCCCGCGAGGAACCCAACGTATCCGAGGGATGCCGCAAGGCCTTCATTGATGATTTCTTCCGGCGGAATAAAACCGCAGAGCAGCGCAATTAAAGAGGTACAGAAGGCCACGCCCGACATTAAGATCATTCCTACCCTTCCGCCCGGAACTTTGTATTCTCCCGGGCTGTCGGGGTTTTCAATTTTGAGACGAATTGCCGCGGCAAACATCAGCAGGTACATGATCATGTAAAGCTGAGAGCACAAAGCAAGGAACAGCCAGAAGGCATCCGACACGCTGGGCATGATGAGCACACTCAGGCTCAGGAAAGACGCTAGGGAGGCCTGCAGAATAAAAATTCTTGTCTGCATGCCGTAACTGTTTCGGTATTGCCAATACTGCGGAAGATAGCCTTCTTTAGCAACTTCGAGCAAACCGCGGGAAGGACCGTTCATCCATGTCACGACAGATGCTAAAGCGCCGTAGGCTAAAAGACAGGCGAGAATCGGTGTGAGCCAGCCGACTCCGAGGGCATTCAGCATCAATTCAAAACTTTGGCAGACACCTGCGGACTTAGACAGATCGCCGATCGGAACAACAAGAGAAATCGAGAGCGCACCTAAGACGGAGAGGATCAAAATAATGGCCGTTGCCAGGTAAATGGATTTCGGGAAAGATGAGCGCGGATTCTTCATCGAGGTGACATGCACGGAGCTCATTTCCATACCGGCGAGCGACACCATCATGCCGGCAAGCAGCATCCATTGTCTTGCAGTGGACAGGTCAGGAATAAGCGCTTTCCCGCCGTCCAAATTGATTTGAACCAGTTTGCCGAGCCAAACATAGGTGAGCGCACAGACAATCAGAAAAAAGCCGGGAATAATGGTTCCGACAACCACACCGGAATTTGATAAGAAAACCGATAACCGCATGCCGCGGAAGTTTAGAAAGGTGGAGAGCCACAGCAAAAAGATGGCCGTAAAGAAGATGTACCACCGATTTGAGGCTAACTCGGGATTAAAAATGTATGCGATGCAGGTGGCGACAAAGGTGACCGCGGCCGGATACCACGGCATGTTTTGGAACCATTCCATAAAGATCGCGAGGAACCCGAGCTTGGGGCCGAACGCTTCTTTGACCCAAATAAAGACGCCGCCGCGCTGAGGATAAGTACTGGCAAGTTCTGCGGATACTAAAGCAGAGGGAATGAAGAAACAGGCAGCTGCGGCTGAGAGGAAGAAAATAATGTTCCAGCCGTATTCAGCCATACTCGGCAGATTTCTCAGCGAGAAAACAGAGCACACAGTGAGCATGGCCATGCCTTTAATGCTCATGGTGAATGCAGAATTCGGAGCTTCTTTATCTTCCATAACTATCCTTCCGGGAACTTTCGCAAATCGATCTGAAGGAGAACTGCGTGCTGCCGAAGAACTCGTCGGGCGATCGATGGGTTATAACCGCTCAATATATTGAGAATTGTGGAAGGATAACCGAGCTTTGACGCAAAATAGGGATGGGGTTGGCCCTGTCGGCTTATTCACTTACGTTCCGTTGCAACTTCGGAAGTTTTTGTTGGGTCTATCCAACAATGCGCTTTGGGCAGTCGCCAAAAGGTAGGTTTTCGATATCGGTGCCGAGTTCGTGTGCGAGCAGATATTTTTTGACATCAAAACCGCCGCCGTAACCGGTGAGTGACTTATCTTTGCCGATGACGCGGTGGCAGGGAACGATGATGGAGAAAGGATTATCTCCGACGGCAACACCGACTGCTCGAGCGGCTTTTGGAGTTCCGGCTTTTTGAGCGAGCTCCCCGTAAGTGATCGTCTCGCCGTATGGAATTTCCAGCAAGAGCTGCCAAACGCGTTTTTGGAAATCCGTGCCGAGGAAAAGGAGATCAAAGTCCGGAGCTTCTTTGCTGCCTTCGAAATACGCATCGAGCCAATCGGAAGCTGCTTCGATAACTTTCGATGTGCTTTTGACCACAGATGCCTTGGTGTACTTTTGCAGGCGGTTCATGATGGTGGAGTGGTGCCAGCCGTCAATCCAATCTGCAACGACCAAACGGTTATTCCATGAACCGAGTGTCAGCGCCCCTCCACAAGGAAGCCTCTTTTCTGAGATGTAGATCGGTTCGATCGCCTCGGAAGTCGTAATTTGTGGTCTTTTTCTCATTTTTTCTATTGGGAGGATGGTGACTTTGTTCTTGGGAAGATTTTATGAACAAACGGACTGCGAAGAGGCAGTCCGTTAGCGCGTTAGAAAGAGATTACTCAGGTCAAAGAATAATGCGGTGAGGGATGATTTCTTTCATCAAAAGCGTGGTCTCGACCTTCTTAATATTAGGCAGCAAAGAGAGCTGCGTGTCGTAGGCTTCCTGATAGGCGGTCAAATCCGGAGTGGCGACCAGAAGGACGTAGTCCTGTTCGCCGAAGATCCGATGCGCTTCGATGATGCAGGGAATTTTTTCCAGGGCTTTTTCAAATTCTGTGATTTTTTCACCGGCAGCTTGCGACAAGGTGATGAATACCAGTGCCTGGAAACCCATGCCGACAAGCTTGGGATTGACAACGGCTTGATAGCTTTCAATGACGCCGGATTCCTCAAGATTCTTAACTCTTCGCTGGCAGGAAGATACGCTGAGATTGGTCTTTTTTGAAAGTTCGGAAAGTTGGATTTTTCCATTCTCTAAAAGAACGGAAAGAATCTCTTTGTCGTATTTATCCATGGACCGGTCTCACCATAAAAGAAGTTGACCAAATTCTAGCAATCTTATGCTGAAAGGAAGTAGTCAATGTGCACAAAATGCAACTTCCTCCTGACAAAACTGCTAATTAATGTTCGCTCTTAAGGCCTGCGCCGCAAAGAGAGAGGAGGGCGTCCTCGGTCGGACCGAATTTTTCGCAGTAGCGATAGTAGGCGGCAAGCGCGGCGGCTGTAGTGTGTTCAACATAGAAACCGCGTTTTGCCATTTCCTCGCGGCACGGAAGAATTCTGTCTTCCGGAGCGGTGATTACTTTGACGTTGTGGCGGCGGATCATGTCGAGTACTTCATCTGCGCGAGCCGGTTTGCCGATCGCAATGCCTTCTGCCAATGTTGGTTTCGGTGTGACTTCGACTAAAGAAGAAGACCCCTGTTCTTCGGTTTCATAGAACGGAGCGCAGTTTTCGCTTTGAACAGCGATGAGCTGCGGGAATTCGTCGATAACTCCGGAACGCATGAGATGCTCTAAAGCGAGGACGGCGCCAATGAAGAGCGTTCCGTTGCCGAGTTCAATGAAGATATGACGAGGGATTCTTTTGAGCTGCTCAAAGGTTTCATAAATATAGGCTTTTGTGCCTTCGTAGAAGTAAGGGTTGTAAACGTGGTTGGCGTAGTAAGCCCCTTCTTCTTTGACCTTAGAGCGGCAGACTTCGGCGCAATGGTCTCTAGTTCCGGGGACGACAACCGCTTTGGCTCCGAAGCCTTCAATCATGGCGATCTTATTCGGGCTGGTGCCTTCGGGAACGTAAATTTCGCAGGCGATACCGCTTCTGGCGCAGTAGGCGGCAACAGCCACGCCGGCGTTGCCGCTGGAGTCCTGAACGCATTTTTTAACGCCGATGGCTTTCATATGGCTTACCAAGGTAGCTGCTCCGCGGTCCTTAAAGGAGAGCGTCGGCATCATGAAATCCATCTTGAGGAAGACGCTTCCGTTATAGGAAACGATGGGCGTCATGCCTTCTCCCATGGAAACTCGGCGCCAAACATCACCGTCCAAATTCATAAAAGCGTGGTAACGGAATTGAGACCAAACCGAT
This sequence comes from Parasutterella sp., assembly GCF_057870745.1. Taxonomy (NCBI): domain Bacteria; kingdom Pseudomonadati; phylum Pseudomonadota; class Betaproteobacteria; order Burkholderiales; family Sutterellaceae; genus Parasutterella; species Parasutterella sp. Next base: position 5,241 of record NZ_DBMALT010000014.1, read on the forward strand.
TTATCAATTAAGGATTCCTGCCAAAGAGGAAGGTGATCCTGAGGAAGGGAAAACAGGCCGCCGCATTCGCAGGCGTTGTGAAAGGTTGAAGTGGGTGTTTCTTTGCCGCAGCTCGTGCAGATGTAGCTCATTGGGACTCCGAAAATAATTAATTATGTAAAAAAGACCACAACCTTGAAAGTATACCGAGAATCAACGTTAAGGAAGGGTGTGCGCCTGATCAAGGAGGAAAAAGGACGCGATAGTTTGGATGGCAACTATGAGAAAAAGACCACAAAATTTTCTCTGCTTTTGCTGAAGGTGCCGGAGGTTGTGAGCCCCGTTGCTTTGCTCATTTTGCGTGCTTAGGGTTCAAAAAAATCTTCCGTAAACAAGAATAATTCTCATTTCAAACAAAAGCGAAGGTTACTTATCATGGGTGAAAACAACAAGGTATTGCTTGGTGTCCTCGGCGGCGTCTTACTCGGTGCTTTTGGTGCTGCTGTCGTCAAACGCGGAAATCTTCGTCCTCATGCCGCCAAAGTCCTTTCGTACGGATACGACATTAAGGATGCAATCATTGAGCAGGCTAAAACGCTCAAAGAAACATGTGAAGATTTAGCTGCCGAAGCCAAAGAAAAATACGAAGATCGTAAAGCCGAAGAACAGAAACCGGCAGTGACGCCCGCTCCGACTGTTGTCCCTGAAGATTCGAAAAAAGAATAAGTCGGACTTTCTGATATTAGTTTCAGAAATTTAGCTGTCGAGGTAGGTATGGATTTTCGAGTGGTAGCGAAAACGCGCCATCGTGCGCGTTTTCGCTCTGATTTCAAAGTCAGCTTCATTGAAAGCAGCGAAAAAGCAAAGGCGAGTATCGAGGGTCAGGCCGTTCGTCTTGCCGACCGAATCGTCCCGTACAGCTTTTTATTAGCAGGTGTTGTGGGCTTGGCTACCCGGAACTTGGCAAAAGTAGCCGCTGTTTTAATGGTTGACTATTCCTGCGCTTTAAAGCTTGCGACACCGATCGCATTTTTAAGTGCGATGAAGGAAGCTGTTAACCACAAGATCCTTATTAAAGGCGGTAAATATTTGGAGGCGTTAGCCAAAGTTGATACTGTTGTTTTTGATAAGACCGGCACGTTAACTGTTTCCTCGCCAAAGGTTGCAGAAGTCCTTTCGTTGGATCCTGATTGGACGGAAGACGAGGTTCTGAAGATTTCTGCTTGTTTGGAAGAACATTTCCCGCATCCAGTTGCCCGCGCTGTGGTCAAAGCCGCAGAGCAAAAGAATTTGGCGCATGAAGAAGAGCATGCAGAGGTTGAATATATTGTCGGCCACGGTATTGCCTCGAAATTACGCGGTCAGCATTTGGTGATCGGTTCCCGTCATTTCGTAGAAGATGACGGCGTGTCATGTGCTTTTGCGCAAAACCAAATTGAAGCCATTGCGTCCAAAGGTCATTCTGTTCTCTATCTGGCGGTGGGCCAGAAGCTCATAGGCTTGATCGGCATTGAAGATCCTTTGAGAGACGAATCGAAGTATGTCATAGCTCGCCTTCGCCAAATGGGCATTCCGCACATTGTGATGATCACCGGTGACGGAGAAAAAACCGCGGCCAATGTGGCGGCCCGTCTCGGAATTACCGAGTTCTACTCTCAAGTGCTTCCTGACGGAAAGTCCGCCATTGTGTCGCATTTAGAAAAAGAGGGCAGGCGCGTTTTGATGATCGGTGACGGCATCAACGACACGCCTGCGCTGTCTGCTGCTTCGGTCGGCGTCTCGTTGTCCGACGGCGCCGATCTTGCAAAGGAAGTCGCCTCCGTTGTTCTATTAGGTTCTGATTTAACGCATTTGCCGCTGGCGCTGGAGCTCGGAAGAAGAACCTACGCAAGAATTAAAACGAATTTCAGAACTACGATCGGACTGAATACAGCGTATTTAGTCGGAGGGCTGGCCGGATTGATTATGCCGGCGACCGGAGCCGTTCTGCATAATGCGACAACGCTCGGCGTGGCCTGGAACGCTCAGCGCGCCAAGCTTCCAGGCGACACATCCGACTATGCACCTTTCCTCCTGGAGTTTGCGCAATGACTTTCTTAGATCAATACATCGTTAGCCGCACAAAAAGTCGGATGCGGTTGCGGATTCCTCAGCTAAAAAGCAATGAGACTGCGGTAAAAATTTTCGACGAAGTTAGAAATGTCGCAGGAATCGAAACGGCAGATATCAACGAAACAACGGGTTCTTTGCTCATTCGATTTGTGCCGGAGCTTTTTGACGAGCAGCAGCTTGAAAAGATCTTGCAGCACAACCTGGAAGGGCTCCCCGTCAGCAGTCGGTGCGCTCCCGAGAAAATTCTGAGAAGCAAGGAGCTTCGCAGGGTGGAGAACGGCAGCATGATGCTCTTTGGCGGAGCCACCCTTGCATCAATCTTGCTGAAAAACTGGAAACTCCATACATATGCGGGAATTGCGTACACCGTGTTCACGCTTTTGCATATGCATCGGTACCGAAAGACTTTGACGAGATAACGCAGGGCCTCCAAGATTCGGAGGCTTTTTTCTTATCTCTTCTATAGTCGTTACATAAACTTCCTCACGTATTAAAGGGATGGGGCAAAAAATGTTGCGTCCACAACACGGCAGTGAGGTCTTAGGGGCTATTTTTTTCTAAGATGTTTTCCTTATTGCATACGGCGATTTTTAGTCCCGTATCGCCTTTATGAAGCCCCCTTTGTTGCACATTTATACATCCATAAGGGTTGGTATTTACTTGTCTTGCCTGACAACTTCTTCTGGTTATTAGCGAACAGATCTCAAGGACGCCAGGACATTTTGAAAATTTTGCATCACAGCTGCCGGATTCCCCGAATTGAATAAAACAGCAAAGACTACCCCTAAAGGATTAGTCCGTTCAGTCTAAAAACAGGGGTTACCCTTAGTATGAATATCTTATTTGTGCCTTTCTAACCTTAAATTAACCTGAAGGTGGGGAAAGGTATTGCCTTTGCATTCCTTGTTCCCATTTCACACCTACCGAGGCCTAGATATTCGGAGCAATTTAATTATTCGAAAAACCTCTGCCTCACCTGGAGAAGATATGTTACGAGAGACACGAAAAACAGCGATAGGCTTAGGCCTTGCAGCTGCTATGGCGACATCATGTGTCTATGCAGCGGACGGTCAGCCCCTTCCGACACCTAAGGTTAATGAGATTACCCAGAAAGTATGGGCCAATCCTGACCTGACGGAACCGACCAAGGGCATCCGCACCCTGCAGGACTACATCGTCCAAGAAAAAGAACTTTGGGACTTTTTATTCCAGAATCATCCCATCTTTGCTACTTACGGAAAAGACGGACGAGTGATCGGTACACCGGTTATCTCTACCCGCGGCTCTGAATACCTTGGTGAAGGCAATGCTCAGAAGTACTCCGCTCATCAGGACGGCAACCGTCCGATGGCCTCTCAATACCGTTTGGGCCAGCGCTCCATTCTTGACTTCCCCAACAAGTTTGTGGGACCGGAAAAATGCGGCGAATGCCACGCGATTCAGTACGAACAGTGGAAGCGTTCCCGTCATGCTAAGACGGTTCGTTTCCCTGGCGAACATCCTGAAGTCGATAACGACCTGAAGAAGAAACTGTACGGTTCTGAGGCCTCTATTCTTCCTGACGGTATTACGGCTGATGTGATTTACGCCACCATCGGTACACCGCGTACCAAATACGGCTACATCGACGGATGGCTCGTTCGCGGTTCCTACCACGTTCGTGACGGCTTGCTCAAAGACGGCACCGGTAAGGTTGTTGCCGGCGGCAACCAGTTCTCCCGCGGCTGGGCAGAATGGCTGACACCTGAAAAAGCGAAAGAAATTCAGAAATTAATCCCTGACTTCCCGACAGAACTCAGCCAGTTCGGACCTTCCGCCTCCCACCAGTGGGGTATGACATCCTACGGTTCTACTTATGAAGGCAAACTTCTGTTCCAGGCTGCTTCCTCTTACTGCGAAGTCTGTCACGCCTTCAAGTTTGACTTTAAGGATAAGAAGGAATTCTTCGCTGCTCTGGGCAACCCGAAAGAACTCCAGAAACACACAATCTCCCGCGGTATCGCTTGTGAAGAATGCCATGGTGAAGGCGGACACTTGGTTGGCAACACCAACAACATGAGCACAAACTGCGACCGCTGCCATCAGCGCTTGAACTTTATCGAAGACGAAGTTGATCGTCCCGATGCTAAGGGTAAGCTTGAAAAGGCATTCAACGCTAAGACGAAGTCTTCTTGCCCGTCCTGCGGTACAGAAGGCGCTCAGCTCTTCATGTCGAAGCACTATGAAAAGGGTATGCGCTGCGTTACCTGCCACGACCCGCATGAAGTTACCAGCAACGACTGGACTTCCGGAGTAACACGTCCCGCAATTCGTAAGAACTGCCAAGACTGCCATACGACACAGGCTCAGATGGTTGCGAATGCCGACACCCACAGCAAGGTCGACTGCATCGCCTGCCATATGCCGTTCACGATGAGCTGCGAAAACTTCACAGCTATTCAGCGTCCTGACATGGCCGGTTTTGACGCCGTCCGTCGTTCTCACCTCTTCAAGATCATGGTCGATCCTGACAAGAAGATGATGAACCCGGGTCCGGGCCAGTCTCGTGCTTCCAACTCTAAGGGCTGGAGAATCTCCAGAGACGAAGAAGGTCACGGTTACGTTGACTTAATGTGGAGCTGCGCACGTACATCCATCGCCGACTTTACGGTTGTCGAAGGCAAAGGCTGCCACAGCCCGTTCCAGTCTGAACTCGATCAGGGCCTGATCTATCAGGACCAGAAAGAGATCTATGGCGAAGTCATGAAGTGGCAGAACCCGATTAAGGAAGGCCACCAGAAGAACGTCGAAGCTCTGACTCGTATCAACAAGCTGCTTGAAGTCACCAAACTCACGCCTGAACAGAGAACGGAAGCCATGCTTCTTATCGACAAGGCCGGCGAAATCATCAAACAGGTCCAGGATGACGGTTCTTGGGGTGTGCATGCCTTCAACTACACGAAACAGCGTGTTGAGACGGCACAAGCCTACCTGACCAAGGCTCAGTCCATTATCGATCAGGGCGGTTACAAGGCTGTAAAAGCAACGAAGTAACCACAAAGATTAGTGTCACGTAAACTTCGGGTCTTCGGACCCGAAGTGAAAGCAGAGAAGTAAGAATGAAAAGCAAAATACTCCAAGCCGCGATGATTTCGTTTCTGTGTCTTTACCCGCAAATCAACTTTGCGGGCGGAGGCGGAGAACCGGTCGAAGCGCCTGTCTATGACGAACTCCTAAACCAGATCTCTATGCGCGAAGCTGAGATGCTCTGGCAAGCCGGAATTCCTTTCTACGACGTGAATACGCTTGAAGTATGGACCCAGGGCTACATCCCGGGCGCTAAGTTCTTCAACGTCCGCAACTGGAAAAAACTTCTTCCCGAAAACAAAGACCAAACGATGGTGTTCTACTGCGTGAATAAACTTTGCACGGCTAGCGAAATGGCTGCCCGCGAAGTCATGAAGCTCGGTTACACCGACGTGCGTCAGATGCCGGACGGCATTGAGGGCTGGAAGCTTTCCGGACGCAAGGTTGAAAGACCTTAAAGAAATTTCATTCCGTTTGAATCAAATCAACCTCATTTAAAAGTATCACTATGTCGATTCTCAAAAAAACTATGTTGTCAGTCGCGTTGACCTTCGTTTTCGTCGGTTCCGCCCTTGCACAGGACATGACACCGGAGGCCAAAGAGTCTTACAGCTTAGGAGCTTCGCTTGGAAATTACCTTTCCTCTCAGGTCTTCAAACAGTCTGAGCTTGGCGCACCCGTTAACATGGACCTGGTTGTGGAGGGCTTAATGGATGCTCTGAAGAATAAGAGCAAGTTAAGCGAGGAAGAAATCGTGACTTCGCTCAACACCAGAGCTGAAAAGCTGAACCAGCTCCATGAGGCAAAGGTCAAGGAAGTCAAGGAAAAGAATCGAGGCGAAAGTCTTGCCTACCTTGAGAAAAACAAAAAGAAGAAGGGCGTTAAGGTCCTGGCTTCCGGAGTTCAGTATGAAGAGCTGAAAGCCGGTACCGGCCCCTCCCCGAAAGAAGAAGACGTAGTGACGATGGTTTACGTCGGAAAACTGGTTAACGGCACGCCTTTTACGAATGCAGAAGGAACACCTGCTGAAGAAAAAGACGTCGTCATGACCCTGATTCCCGGCTTTAAGGAAGGTTTGTCTCAGATGAAAGAGGGCGGCAAGGCCGTTTTCGTTATCCCGGCCGATAAGGGTTACGGTGAAAACGGAGCCGGTCCGGTTCCGCCCGAATCTGCTCTCATTTTTGAAGTGACGCTCAAAAAAGTTGAAAAACCGGGTGCTAACAAAGAATCTAACCAGGCAATGCCGGCAGGACATCCTCCGATGAACGGAAGTCGTCCTAAAATGGCGTGGCCTCACAGTTAATTCTTAAGCAAAGGGAGTTTTAATGATGATCGGATTGGCTGCATCCATCGCTATCGTGGTTTTCTTAGTGTGTATCGTTTTTATCGTTTACGCATTGAGAAGCCGTGCAGCACGCAGCCACACCTCGATCCTTTCACTGATTATTCTTCTTCTCATCGGTTCGTCGTTGGGTGTGTACGCTTCTGTGGGCCGCTTTTCCGATTGGGAAAAGGCTCAGGTGGACAACACCAAAGATCATCGTCTCGCAGCCAAGATCACTCAGGCCCGCAGAGATGCGATGAATAAACCTCGCAGTGTGGAAGCCCACAGAGATCTTGCCGGACTTTACATGCAGGGCGGGCTCTTTGACGAGAGCGCAAAAACATTGGATGAAGCTTTAACAATTACCGGACCGAATGCCGGATTGTATGGAGACAAAGCCAGAGCGCTCTACTACCGAGATCATCGTCAGATGACATCGGAAGTGAAGCTCACGCTTGAAAAAGCGTTAAGTCTGAATCCGGCGGAAGCCTCTTCAAGAATGCTGCTTGCGGAACACGCCTTTAGGAATAAAGACTACGCAGCGGCGATCAGTGAATGGGAAACAATCATTAAAGCGCACAGTGCTCCGGAGCGCGAAACGGCAATCCAGCGTGCGATTGCTAACGCTCGGGAGAAGTTAGCCCAGTCAAAATAAATTAGCGACAGACGAATTAGTCTGTTTTGGAGAATCACCGTGAGTGCAAACATCGACAGAAGAACATTTCTAGCCGGTACAACCGCGGGTTCCTTAGTTTTGTTATCGCTCGGAGGCTGCAATAAGCCCGACGAGAACAAAGGCGCAATAAAAACGAGCGCAGGATCTGATTCTGGCCAAGCTAAGCCGCATTACGCGATGGTCTTTGACCAAAACAAGTGTATCGGCTGCGGCTTGTGCAAAGAAGCCTGCAACGAAACCAACAAATTGCCCAAGGGAGTTTCGCGCTTAGTGCTCGAACGTCAGACGACTCATGTTCCGGGAACTGCGTGTCCGATTTGCGGAAAACTCGAAGGCTGCGACTGCGAGCGCGTATACGTTCGTGTCTCTTGTCAGCAGTGCCAGGACGCCCCGTGCGTTCGTGTCTGCCCGACAGGTGCAGCACATCGAGACCCGAAGACCGGTATCGTGACGATGGATCCGGACCGCTGCGTCGGCTGCAAGTACTGCATTGCCGCTTGTCCTTACAACGTTCGATACATCAACTCGGAAACAAAAGTGGCGGACAACTGCGACTTTTGCCTGAAGACCAAATTAGCAAACGGAGAAGAACCCGCCTGCGTACAAGCCTGCCGGCACGGCGCCTTGTATTTCGGCGACGTCAATGATCCGCAAAGCATCATCAGCCGTCTGCTTCGTGTCAAAGACACGGTTCGTATCCGTCCGCATTTGGGTACGGAGCCTAGCCTCAGATACGTCACCGTTCAGAAAGAAGGAGTCTGATCATGTTGGACTTTACTATTGGTCTTACCGAGGGTGTTGCCTGGCCTTGGCCGATTGCCGTGTATCTGTTCTTAGCCGGTATTTCCGGGGGTGCGGTTGCCGTTGCGATCTGTGTGAACCTTTTCAGAGGCGTTCACCTCAACACACCCATCATGAAGGCGGCGAGTTTGATCGGTTTTATTACGATCGTTCTCGGCATGATCTGCTTGGTGCTGGACCTGACCAATCCGCTCTTCTTCTGGCGAATTCTGGTTTATTACAACCCGACTTCCGTCATGAGCATCGGCGTGATGGCGCTTCTGTTCTATATCCCGCTCGTTTTTGTGCTGATGTGCGTTGCGCTTCAGCAGGAAATTACGTCCGTTAGCTGGCTCAAGTGGCTTGACCCGATCATCAGCTTCTTTGCCAAATTCAGAGTGGCTTTGGACTGGATCGTTCTTATCCTTGCGATTGCGATCTGTGCCTACACCGGCTTCCTGATTTCGGCTCTGATTCGCTTCCCGCTGATCAACACCGCTGTCCTTCCGGCCTTGTTCGTCGCCTCTGGTTTCTCTGCCGGCTGTGCAGCGACAAAAGTTTTGGCCGCTTGGCTCTTCGGTGCCGATCGTCACGGCTCCGATCTGCATGTTCTTCATGCGGCTGAATGGCCGATCATGGCGGTTGAAGCTCTCTGCCTGCTGATGATCATCATCGCTTTGGTCAGCGGAAACGCCGCTGCTCAGGCTGCCTTTGCTGCCTTTACAAGCGGAATGTGGGCTCAGGTTTTCTGGGTCGGTGCAGTCGGTATCGGTTTCCTGATTCCGCTGGCGCTGAGCTTCTTCGGAAGCAAGGCATTCCGTACCGGAGCAACTGCTTTTTATACCTCCGGACTGGCTGCTATTTGCGGAATGATGTGCCTGCGTTTATTCATTATTTACGCCGGCCAGATCAACTCCATCTAAATAGAAACAGTGCTCCGAGAGTTTGCTTTCGGGGCACTTTTCTTATCTCCTTAGACCGGTAGAAAACCGGCCACTTTAATCTTTAGGAATCCTCCGCTATGGAAAAGTTAATTCAAGTCTTCTGTACAGTCGCAGCTGCCGCTCTCCTTGCCGGATGCAGTGGAAAAAGTGAAGATAAAATCCCGGGCCCGGTAGCTTTTGATAAACACGATCGCTGCCATATTTGCGGCATGGTTATTTTGAACTATCCCGGAGCAAAAGCTCAGGTTTTTGTAAAGGGAGAAAAAGAGCCCCTGAAGTTTTGTTCCGTCAAAGACGGATTTGTCTATGTTCTGCAGCCTGAGAATGCAAAACGAACCGTGGCTTTCTGGGTTTCCGACTTCGGCAATAAGAAAGATATCCCGCTGCATGAAAAGATGCTCTCGGCACAAAAAGCTTTCTTTAACGCCGGATCTGACGTTCGCGGTGCGATGGGCAAATCGATTCTTCCTTTCGCGACCAAGGGAGACGTCGAAGCCTTTACAAAAGAGCACGGCGGAACAATTGTGAACTATTCCGAAGTGAACCTTGGGCTTTTGAAATCGCTTAAAGGCCACTGAGCATGAGAAAAGTGCCTCTTCTGTTTCTTTTATTTTTTCCGCTCTTTTGCAGTGCGGCCCAATGGGATGTGAGTACGTCTCAGGAACTCTGCGATGCGCTTTCAAAAGCGGGGGCAGGAGACGAAATTGTGATGTCTCCGGGAACCTATGAAGGCACTTTTTCAATTCCTACCAGTCTTTCTCTTCGAGGAAGCAAAGATTCGATCATCGACGCCGCCGGAAAAGGATCCTGCCTAGAGATCAAGGCTTCCGGAATAAAGGTTTCAGGCTTAACGCTTAAAAATTACGGTGCAGATCTTTATGAACGAAACAGCGGCGTTTTAATCAACGAAGGCATTGAAGATATCCTTTTAAAGGATCTCAAAATCGAAGGTGCCGGATTCGGAATTCGAGCCGACAAATCCGAAAAAATTCATATTGAGGGCTGCGAAATTCGCGGCAATAAAAGAAAACACGTTTTAGACCGAGGGGATGGTGTCTATTTCAATTATGTGAAGAACGCTGTACTGCAAAACAACAAAGTTCGGTACACCAGAGACGGGTTTTATTTCGAAAATACCGATCGAACACAAAGCAGCGGAAATTACTTTGCGGCTCTCCAATACGGTATCCATTACATGTACACACGAGGCGATTCCGCCTGGAACAACGAAGCAGAAGCCTGTATCGGCGGCTATGCGCTGATGAGTTCTGAAAAAATCCGCCTGTTCGACAACCTCTCCAAGCGTACGGTCGAATTTGGCGTCCTGCTTAACGAAACAGATGCCTCTGAAGTATCAAACAATCGCGTTGAGCGTGTTAAAAATCCGCGAGGCAAACCTTCCTTAGACACTGAAGGGAAAGGCATATTTATATACGGCGGCGGTATCAATACTGTTGAAGGCAACAGCTTTGAAGGGTGCGACATCGGTGCAGGCGTGGCCATGGGTGGAGAAGGAACCGTTCTCCATAACAATCGTTTTGTCGGCAATCGTTTGCAGGTCAGATATATCGGTTCTTCTTTTGTGGAGTGGAGCAGGGAAGGAGTCGGAAATTATTGGAGCAACTACCAGGGCTGGGATTTGAATCAAGACGGCGTGGGAGATGTTCCGTATCAGCCGAATGACTCCTTGGACAGATTATTTTGGCTTTATCCGCAAAGCCGTTTCCTAATGGATAGTCCCCTTGTCGTTTTTCTGAGGTTTATTACCGCCCAGTTTCAGTTGGATAAGGGCAAGGGCATTGTCGATTCAACCCCAATCATGCACGATCCTATTTCGACGAAGAAAGGAACCATATGAATGCAGTCGAATGCCTGAATGTCTCGTTTAACCGAGGATCACGGATGGTCCTCGATGGCATTTCTTTATCTGTTGCACAAGGAGAATTCGTCGCATTGATCGGACACAACGGCGCGGGAAAATCTACGCTGATTAAGATGTGTCTCGGCCTTATTACGCCGAAAAAGGGGAAAGTTAAGGTATTGGACGGAAAGCCCGGTACTTCTCCTGTCTCAGTCGGTTACCTGCCGGAGAACGTGAGTTTCTACGACGGAATGACGATCCGAGAAAATCTCAACTATTTTGCGGATCTTAAAAATATCTCGCGCCAAAGAGCCGATGAACTAATTGAATCACTGGGACTTTCAGCTGTAGCTGCACAAAAAGTCGGCCAGTGCTCTAAGGGGCAGAGACAGCGTTTAGGGCTGGCTCAGGCACTTTTAGCTAAGCCTAAACTGCTTTTCTTGGATGAACCGACGGTTGGATTGGATCCTACCGCGTCGGATTTTATGTATCAGGAGCTCTTAAAACTCAAAGAACGCGGCTGTACCGTGATTGTGTGCACCCATGAGCTTATGTTGGTTGAAGGATTTGCGGATCGAATTGTGATGCTCGTGGGAGGACATAAGGCGGCGGACGGAACGATTCGAAATTTGAGTGAAAAGATGGGACTCTCTTTTGAGTTGGTTTCTTCAGAGGCCTTGAATGCAGCTCGTCAGGATGAATTTCTTCGTTCTTCTGTCGTTGACGGGCGCCTTGTCTGTACGGGAACGGATCTCAGCCAAAAACTCACTTATTTGGAAAAGAAATACGGCATCACCGGGGTCGGCGTAAAGAATCCGTCTTTGATGGACATTTATAAAGCAGCGTTGAAGGAGCACCAAAAGTGAGAAGTTTTTTATCTTCTGTTCGGGTCGTTGCTGCAAAGGAATTCAGAGACTGCTGGAGAAATTTATGGCTGATCGTAGGATCCGCACTTTTTGCTTTTCTCTCTCTGGCAGTAGTCTTCGGAACGGCGGCAATCGGCGGCGATTTTTCTTTTCGCCCGTTGGAAGCTGTGATGACTTCGGTAGTCACACTCGGCGTGTTTTTGATTCCGCTAATTGCGGTTCTGATTTCTTATGACGCTTTTGTCGGAGAGCGGGAGCACGGAACGTTAATTCTTCTTTTAACTTATCCGCTCTCCCGAACGGCGCTTTTAACCGGCAAACTTCTCGGACAAGGCGTTGCACTCGGCGTTTGCCTGCTTCTTGGTTTTTCCGTATTGCCGCTCCTTACGGCATTAAATGTTCTACCCTACGACCTCACAAGACTTAGTCTTTTGACTGCGGCTCTGATTTTTTCAGGCTGGCTCTTAGGCTTGGTTTTTATCTTAATTTCTTTAACGGTCAGCTTGTTGGCGAAGAACAAGGCGCGGACTTTAGGCGTTCTGCTCTCTATTTGGCTGCTTTCAGTTATTTTTTACGATTTAGGGCTTTTGATCATCACGATTGCCTTTGAGCATCAGATCACAAACGAATTCCTGAACATCTGTTTGGCGGCTAATCCGGCGAGTGCCTTCCGTCTTTTTAACCAGCAACTGCTTGAAAATTCGAATATTCCCCTCCAAACTTCGTGGCTTGGGTTATATTTGTGCCTATGGTCGTCGGTCTTGTTCATTCTGGACCGTTTTATTTTGAATAAAAGAACTTTCTAATCAAAGTTTTTTAACGAAGGACGCTCTTCCGTGCAGGCAGAAATTAGTCATTTTGTTCTTATTGCCGCTGCGTTATGTGCAGTGTTTTTGTCTTTGCCGACCCTATTGGGGTCTAAAAGCAGAGCACCGCTTTTCGTTAATCTTTGGAAGCCGGCTTTAGGCATTACGTTCGCAGGGTTAACTTTTGCTCTGATCATGCTGATCTGGGCATTTTTAACTAATGATTTTTCGATTGCCTACGTTGCCAACAATTCCAATACAAAATTAGACCCGGTTTATAAAATTTCTGCAGTTTGGGGAAGTCACGAAGGCTCTATGCTTTTGTGGGTCTGGACGATTACCGTTTGGGCTTCTTTGTTTGCAGTTTTCTCACGAGACGACGAGCTGTTCAAGTCCAGAGTGCTGGGTATTTTGCTCGGCGTGACCGGTCTAATCTGCCTCTTCCTTATCTTTACTTCAAATCCTTTTGAACGGCTGCTTCCTTTAGTTCCTCCCGAAGGGAAAGACTTAAACCCGATTCTTCAGGATATCGGCATGATCCTGCATCCGCCGATGCTTTTCTTAGGTTATGCGGGTACGGTTTTGTGCTTTGCATTCGGCCTAGGCGCTTTGATGGAAGGGAAGGTGAGACCGGAATCGCTTCGCGGGCTTACCACGATTTCGGTGATTGCGTGGCTTTTCCTGACCGCCGGCAACGTTCTAGGTTCTTGGTGGGCCTATAACGAACTAGGCTGGGGCGGCTGGTGGTTCTGGGATCCGGTTGAGAACTCATCTTTTGTTCCCTGGCTTCTCATGACAGCCCAGCTCCATGCGTTGGTTCTTCTCAGATTCCGTGCCCACCTCACAAAGACGGTCTTGTTTTTCTGCATCGTTTCCTTTGCCCTTTGCTTACTCGGAACGTTCATTGTCCGTTCAGGCGTTATTCAATCGGTTCATGCTTTTGCGTCTGATCCGAACCGCGGAGCTTTCCTGCTCGTTATTTCTCTTTTAATGGTAGTGCCGGCGTTATTCCTATTTATGGTTCGGGCGCCTAAATTTGAGAGTGCAAAACAAATTTCCGGTATTGAAGATATTTCTTTGGTTTTGGCAGTGCTGCTTCTTGCTGTAACAGCTATCTGCGTTTTATTCGGTACCCTTTACCCGCTGGTCCATGAGGCGCTTGGGAAGGGTTCTCTTTCTGTCGGTGCGCCGTACTTCAACTCGATTTTCGCTCCGATGGCGATTTTGGCGGCACTGATGATCGGCTCCGTCCAAATGAGAAATTCGCCGATGTGGACTTGGGGTGCGGCTTTCTTCATTTCTGCCATCGCTGCAATTTATGTCGGCTTTTTCACGGAAGCAAAATCTTCTATTTACACGACTGCCGGTGTGTTTAGCGCGCTGTGGATTCTTTGCTCTTTCTTGGCGGCTCTGATTTCTAAGAAAAATAAGAACTTCTTTGCACTCGTTGCTCACTTGGGCATTGCCGTAAGCATTATCGGCGTGGTAGGAGACACCCAATATTCTCAGGAAGCTGTCGTAAGAATGGGGCCGGGACAAGGCCGTCCGCTAGGAGACGTTATCTTCGTGTATGAAGAAACCCGAAAGGTGGATACCAATTCTTTCTTTGCCGATGAAGGGAAGGTTCTTGTGCTCAATAAAAATGAAGACGTAATCGACGAGCTTCATCCTCAGCGCCAAACGTATAAATCCAACGGTATGGAAATGACGGCGGCCGGTATTTCACACGGCTTCTTCAGAGACTTTTATGTTTCGATGGGCAACCGGTTAAGCACGGATGAATTCTTAGTACGCCTCAGCATTCGTCCTTTGGTGAGCTGGATTTGGATCGGCGGCCTCTTCATGCTTCTATCCGCAGTTTTTGCCTCTGCCTGGCGCAGAAGAGAATGGGGCCAATCATGAGATTTGCGCTTAGATTACTTCTTTGCTTTTTTATTGCTTTCAGCGCGGCATCGACAGTTTTTGCTGTTCCTTCTATCCGTGATCAAGCGATAGAGATTTCGAAAGAATTGCGCGATCCCGGAGCAGTGAACCAGTCTCTATATGAATCGAACGCTCCCCAGTCCGCGGAGCTAAAGGCAAAGATTTATCAATTATTAGAAAACGGCCAAACGCGGGAAGACGTTTTGGATTACTTTGCCGCCCGCTACGGAAAGCAAATCCGATACGCTCCGCCGGTGGATCCTTGGACCGCTGCGCTTTGGGTTGTTCCCGCCGTACTTTTTGCCGGTTTGGTGCTGACAGCACTTTTCCTTATCCTCAGACGTAAAAAGGAGAAATCTTCATGAACTTCTCGTTCAAACTTTTAGTTGCCGCTGCCGTATTTGCGACATCTTTTACCGTCGGCGCTCAAACTATTTTTTCTACCAGCGGTTACAGCACCGGGGAAGCGCTTGAAAAGCCGATGGTCATGAAGCCTTTTGTGGAATTCTCCAAGGCTCGTCCTCTTCCCGCACTCAGAATTTTTACGCTTGAAGGTGAAAAGGTAGATTTATCCAAATATCAGGGGAAGCTCCTGATTTTGAATGTCTGGGGAACGTGGTGCACACCCTGCATTAGAGAAATTCCTCAGCTGATTGACCTGCAAAAACAGCTTAAGGGCTCAAACATTGAGATCGTCGGTGTCGCGGTTGATAAAAGCGTCGCAGGTATTCCTAAATTCCTGGCAAGACATAAGATGTCGGCATTTAATACTTGGTCTGATCCGACGGAATCTATTGAGGAGGTAATGCCCCTTGAAGTCGTTCCGACCAATTACATTACTGACGGAGCCGGCAATCTTGTCGGTTACCTGCCGGGTTATCTGCCGTGGGATGATAAGGACGTCATGCCCTTCTTGAAGAAATTGGCAGAAAAATACGCTAAGCCCAAAGCCAATTGATTCTGATTTTTTTAGCCGAAGCACAAAATGATGCTTCGGCATATGACTATTCCTCGCCTAACAGACAAGGGTTTTCTTGAATTTCAGCTAAGACAATTGTCTTATTTTTGTCTGATTTCCGGAAAATTAAAATTAAACATTCCGACTCCAATAAGGAGTGAAAGTTTATCCAACATGCTGATTTCTGACGGAATCTTCGGAACGAGAATTCAGGCTTCCTATTAAATCGGCGGCGAACGCTACGTAAATGAATTTTTGGGTAGAAATATTGAACCGATTCAAAATGAGGTGGTTTATCCTCGTTTTGTGCGGGTTTATTTCTGCTCTCTCACAGGCTTCCGAACTCAAGAGCCTCCTGCCGCCCGTGCGTCTTGCTGTCGTGAACTCTTTCGGCTCAAACCTTTCGGTTCGATACTTCAATGGGACGGTGAACGCCATTGCAAAAGCTGTCGCCCCGAGAAGGCTGGTTGTCCAATTTTATGATCAGGAAGTTTTCCTTGATGCCGCTCAGAATAAAGGCTTTGACCTGGCCATTGCCTCAAGCGGGCTTACAGCGCTCATGACGGATGCGAGCAGCGCAGCGGCGCTTCTGACAATCATTAACAGCCGAACGCCGGATCCAAATCATGCCAATGCCGGTGTCATTGTTGTTCGAAGTGATAGAGATGACATCAATTGTCTTGCAGACCTAAAAGGAAAGACAGTTGCCGTTTCCAGCACGAAAGCTTTTGCCGGATTCCTGGCGGTCATGGGAGAGATCCAGGCAGAAGGATTAAATCCGAATCGCCTGTTTAAGTCGGTGACGGCGACACATAAACCAATGACTGAATTGGTTAAGCAAGTCGTCAATAAAGAGGTCGATGTCGCTTTCATTGCAAGCTGCCTTCTCGAAAATATGGAAGCCGACGGTGTCATCCCTAAGGGTTGTCTTAAGGTCGTTAACGAGAAAAAAGACGCAAACTTTTACTGCAAGCATTCCACTAGACTTTATCCGGGCTGGATACTTTCTGCGCAGCCTACGCTTGACTCCAAAACATTGAGAAACATCATGGAGGCTTTGCTTCAGCTTCCTCCCGGCAAGGAAGAGGGCTCTTACTGGACGGTGGCAACCGATTACGATCAAATGAATCTGCTTCTCCAGCGCATGGAAGTCAGATATTTGGAGGATAGAACAATCGGCTGGATGCTGAATTATTACCGCTGGTATTTCATTGTCGGATGCGGTGCGCTCCTGCTTATTATCCTTAATTGGGCTTATCTAGCCTTTGCTGTCAGACGCAAGACAGAACAGTTGCGTAAAAAGGTCGAAGAAAATCGCGAGTACGAACGTGAAAATCGCAAGATTACGGAGCGAATTGAAGCGTTAGAAAAAGCGAAATCCATCGGCATTATTTCCGCTATGGTTGCCCACGAACTCAAACAGCCGCTTGGTGCCATTAACAACTACTCAGAAGCGATTTTGAGGCAGCTTAAACGCGGAAAGAAACCTGCAGAAGAAATTCTGACAGAGGCACTTTCGGAAATTAAATCCGAAAGTCAAAGGGCTTCTGAAATCGTTGAGTTCGTACGCAATATCGGTCGCAAAGAGCCTCGCCAGAGAAAGCGCTTTAATTTGGAGTCGGCCGTTGAACATACGATAGAGCTAATGAAGCGCCTAGGCCGTCTTAACAGTAAATGTACGTTGACCGGTGCAGAAAATTTATTTGTTTACGCCGATCCGCTGAATGTTGATCTCGTTCTTATGAACCTTCTTAAGAATGCAGAAGAGGCGGTGAGAAATCAGCAGAATGCAGAAATTAAAGTAGAAATTAAAAATGCGGGGGCTGATGCTTTCGTGATCATTGAAGACAACGGTCCGGACATGACGGACGATCAGTTTGCCTCATTGCGGAATCTCGGACAATCCAGCAAAAAAGACGGATTGGGTCTGGGACTCGCAATTGTCAGAGAGCTTTTAGAGGCTAACGGAGGATCTTTGAAACTTGTCAGGATTCCTTCAGGAGGACTTCGCTGTATTGCTTCTCTGCCTATAGCTTTGGAGGATAAAGATGGGCCTGGATAAACTTCAGGAAAAAGCGGTTGTTAGGATTATTGACGACGACGATTCAATGCGGAAATCGTGGCGCTTCTTAATCGAAGGGGAAGGGTGGACAACGAAGTGCTACTCCTCGGCGCTCCGATTTCTGGAAGAAGACGACCGTAATGAGCTTGGCTGTGTTGTGCTTGATGTTCGTATGCCGGATATGAGCGGAATCGAACTTCAGCGCGTGATGATGCTCCAGAAAAACGGCTTGCCCATTATCTTTGTTTCCGGTCACGGAGACATTGATATGGCTGTACAGGCCCTCAAAGACGGTGCAACAGACTTTCTGCCGAAGCCGGTCAGCGCCGATCGCCTTTTAACAGCCATTGAAAGAGCGGTGAGTAAGGACGTCGAGCGTCGCCAGCAGAATCAACTGACAGATGAATACCGACACGTTTTTGACACGCTTACGGCTCGGGAAAAGATGGTTGCTAAGAAAGTGGCGAGGGGATTGCTCAATAAGCAGATCGCTGACGAATTGCAGATCAGTGAAAAAACCGTACAGGTTCATCGCGGTGCAGTGTGCCGCAAACTCGGCGTGAAAAGCGCCGTCGGAGTTGCAAGCATCCTTAGTATTCTTCATGAAGAAGACTCTTCTTCTGAAGACATTCGATAAGCGGGATAGATGAAAAATCGCTGATTTTGACCTATTAAAGGAATAATAACTTTCATAGCTTTCGATTTAGTGGGTCAATAATTTTGTCGGTGCTGTACCATTTAGTACTTTTGAGTTAATCTATTCTGAGGTGTCTGAAGGCCATTGTGAGGAGGAGGAAACATGAAGGATCCATTCGGTTCTTCTTTGTTTGTTTCTTCTTCGAATGTGGAGATTAGGCCCTTACAGCGCGCATTCCACAAAACAACCGCTTCCTATAAATTTCTGTGGTTGCTGGTGATTTTGGATCTTGTGAAGGAGGCATCCCATGACGCTGGTCCTCTTAGACTTTCGATTTCAAGGATCTGTGCCAGGATGGTTGCGAAATCTTGGATTCCGACGCAGAGATTTAAATTGTCTTTCGGCCGATGGGATCAAATCACGACCATTATCGAATCGCTAAAAAATCCGGAGAATGATTTTCCTTTTGACCCGCGGTACAAAGAACCGGAAGCTTTACGTGTGTTGGAAGATTTTGCAATCGCACAGCCGGAAAAATTCAGGAAGATTATTTTTTCGCCCTTAGCCCGATACGTTCCTTATCGTTTTTTGAGCGTCTGGTTTCCTAAGGCAGTTGACTCTTACAAAGAAGCAATTGCATTCAATTCCAAAAAAAATCCCTACTATTTCCCCGAAAATAGCTTGAGTTTTATCGAGATGTCGGCAGAATGGCGGAAATACTTTTTGGAGAACTACGCGCTTCTCAAAGACTTTACGTATTGGAATTTTGCAGACTTCCTGCAAACACGAAATACAGCAGTCCCGGGCCTCGTTAAGAAGTTCGAGCTTCCCGAGAGCCGAATTAGTCTTGAAACTCAAAGAAAATTCTGGGCTCCTTTCCTAACATCTTCTCATTTGGCGAAGGATATTTACGGGAATCAGCTTGTTCCGAATAATTTTGCGCTGGATCACTTCTTGCCGTGGACTTTCGTGGTTCATAACCAGATCTGGAATTTGACGCCCATGGATCGCAGATTAAATTCCTCGAAGAACGATCAGATTCCTCAGGATACTTATATAGGGGCGCTTGCGCTACAGCATAAAAATCTGGTTCGGTACCATTTTTCCAAGGACAGAAAAGACTCAGAGGAGTTCTTTGCAGAGTACGAAAACTTCCTCGGCATAGAAATTGCTGATTTCCTTTCAGCCTCTGATGCTCAGGTAATAGAACTCTACCAAGAACATTTTGATCCGTTGCAACAAACCGCATTGAATATGGGCTTTCAGTTATGGCAGTGAATGTTAATGACCCGTGCTTGTTCTGCGAATTTTTCAAAAATAAGAAAATCGCGGCCGAAAATGATTTGGCTTTCGCCATTTTTGATGGCTTTCCCGTCAATCCTGGCCACGTCTTAGTTATTCCAAAGAGACACGTTGCAAATTACTTTGATTTGACGACTGACGAGGCTTTGGCAATCCAAGATCTTCTCCAAAGGATGAAAGCAGAAGTTGACACAAAATTCCATCCCGACGGTTACAACGTTGGCGTGAATGTCGGTGCAGACGCTGGTCAGTCAGTTTTTCATGTGCATGTTCACCTTATTCCTCGATATAAAGGAGATGTGAAGAACCCGAGGGGCGGCGTGCGGGGAGTTATTCCTTCAAGGCAAAGCTATTAAACTCGACTAAAGATAACTGATTGGAATAGCTGACACTTCACGATTAAGAGGAAAATCGTCCTGAACGAAGCAGACCAGAGCGCCTGTTCCTCTTATTTCTTCCGGAATTACCTCAAAATTTTTGACCATCGAAGGATGGGGTGCCCCCGTTTTCTTTATTTCAATTGGGTAGAGTTTTCCGTTCTCTTTGATCAAAAGATCTATCTCTTTTCCGTCTGAGTCTCTGAGGTAATAGAGCTGAGGTTCGATACCACGGTTTCTATAACTTTTGAGGATTTCAATGATGACAAAGTTTTCGAGCATCGGACCACTCATTGCTCCGGTCTCCAAGGCCTCTTTTGTCATCCATCTACTCAGGAATGCACAAACACCAGTATCAGTGAAGTAAACCTTGGGACTCTTGACCAGTCGTTTCAACCTATTATTGAAATAAGGAGGCAACAAGTAGACCAGACCTGAGGCTTCTAACACGGATAGCCAAGATTTGGCTGTTGGCTGTGAAATGCCCAGTTCCTTAGAAAGTGAATTGTAATTTAGTTGCTGACCTGTTCTAGCTGCTACTGCCCGAACGAATTTAACGAAATCTAATTCATCGTAAATGCCAGAAAGAGTTCGGACGTCACGCTGAAGATAAGTTTGGAAATAGGAATCGTAAAAAATCTGCCAGTCAGGATTTGAAGCCCACAATGCAGGGTACGAGCCTTTCCAAATATGCAAGAACACATCGTTGAATAAGACTTTTTCTCTTTGGCGACATTTTTGAAGGTATTCATTTGTTGGGATAAAAGGCTCCTGCCCTAACCAACCGTTGAGTTCGCGCTGAGAAAGTCCTAATAATTTCAAGATTCCTACTCTCCCAGCTAGGCTTTCTGAAATTCCATTCATTAGATGTAGCTGCTGAGAGCCGGTTAACCAATAATTGCCGTTTTCGTCTTTCCCGTCTACCCGTGTCTTTAATTCGGAAAATAATCCCGGAGCGTATTGCACCTCATCTATGAGCAATGGAGGCAAAAATCGTTCAAGAAATAAGTGTGGATCAGAAACTGCTAGCTCCCGAAGGCTCAAGGAGTCTAGAGA
This sequence comes from Parasutterella sp., assembly GCF_057870745.1. NCBI lineage: Bacteria > Pseudomonadati > Pseudomonadota > Betaproteobacteria > Burkholderiales > Sutterellaceae > Parasutterella > Parasutterella sp. The sequence continues at coordinate 25,970 of NZ_DBMALT010000014.1, forward strand.
GACGACAGATCGAGTGGGGTCATTTTTTCTAACAAAGTACTTTTACCCACTTGGCGAGGGCCCGTGAGCAGAAGTACCTTAAACTGACTAGATATTTTTTTTACTGTTTGTGAAGCGTCTCTCTCAAAAAACATCACTTTCCCCTATTTTCTCTCTCTTATTTTAAACAAAATCGTAATTTTCAAATTTGTATTTTGAAAATTACGAAATTCTATTAGGAAATACATGAGATTTTTCTAAAGTTTCTTTGAGTTTAGAAATTAGAGTCTATAAATTGGCTTTCTTTTGAGATAGCTAGTGTTTAAGCAATACAGAGTTGCTATTTAAAAATCGTATTCGCGTTTCCGTTTTTACTTCTTTTTTGTCCATAAAATAAAACCATTCGGTCTTCATTGAAGCTTTGAAAATGAACAGCACATTGAACCACACCGTTAAAGCTTCGCTTCACAACGAATGCTTTGTGCTGTCCAATCGAATGTGCCGAATGTGAGTCTGACTTTCCGCTAAGGAATGTCTTACTGACTTCTCTATTTGTCTTTCCCAAAATCTATCTTTAACTCGGGACAAGAGTAAGCAGAGTGAAGGTACATCCAAAAACCGCCCGCTTTTCAAGTCCCGACAAAATTAAACAACTAACTTTGTAATAGGTGAAAAGCATGCAACGTTTCCAATTTTTAAAACTGACTGCCGCAGCAGTGATTGCCGTTCCTCTCCTTCTTTCCGGATGTGGCGATAAAAAGACCGCCGAACTTAAAGTCGGTGCGACCGCAGGCCCTCACGCAGCGAATGTTCAAAAGGCCGCAGAAGTAGCTAAGAAACAAGGCTTAAACGTTAAGGTCATTGAATTTACGGACTACATTTCCCCGAACAAGAGCTTGGAAGAGGGTTCTTTAGATATCGCAATTTATCAGCACGAGCCGTTCCTCAACAATTTCAACAAGCAGCAGGGGACACACCTCAAAAATATCGGTGTAGCTGTTGTTCAGCCGATGGGTTTTTATTCAAAAAAAATTCACAGTCTGAAGGACATTCCTGACGGCGCAACGTTTGCGATCCCGAATGACCCGAGCAACGAAGGCCGCGGACTTCAGTTAATTGAAAAAGCCGGTTTAATTAAATTGCAGCCCGGAAAAGACGGCTCTGCAATTACGGTTGCCGACATCATCGACAATCCGAAGCATCTGAAATTTAAAGAACTCGAAGCCGCTCAGCTGCCTAGGAGTTTGTCCGACGTCGACATTGCTACGATTCCGATGAATTACGTTATCAGCGCAGGTCTTTCTCCGGAAAAAGACGGCTTCTACTACGAATCTAAAGAAGCACCTTATGCGCTGATCATTATTGCTGCAAGAGAAAACAATGCTAATAATGCAGACGTCCAGAAGTTTGTGAAGGCATTCCAATCTCCGGAAGTAGCTAAATTCATTAAGGAAGAATTTAAAGGTGCAGTAGTTCCGGCTTGGGAATGATACATAATAGGTAATTTCTTGATTGACGTCCTCCTCGTCATGAATGGCGAGGATTCCATACCACCTCTGTAGCGGCCGTAGCCTAGTGCTGCAGTGGGTCTCTTCGGGTTCCTGCTGACAGCGGCCTTACTGCACCACTCATTGCACAGGCTAACTGGGCCCGTCCGGACCTTAATACATTTATCGCTCCGACCTCATCTGCGTTGGAGCGGTAACCGCAGCCAATGCATGCAAAGGTCGCCTGCGATTTTCTATTCTCTGCCGAGACGAGTCCGCATCGCGGACAAGTTCGGCTCGTGCTTTTGGGATCTACTTTTATCAGCTTTCCTCCTCTCTGCTCTAATTTGTAGGAGAGCATCTGGAAAAAGCCGTACCATCCCTGATCCAAAATTGATCGATTCAGTCTGCTCTTCTGCTTGACGTTTTTGCCCGGGGATTCTTTTGTTCCGCTGGCAGAAGCGGACATGTTCGAGACTTTCAGATCCTCAACGTATACGATGCTGTGGTTTTTAGCTATCTTTGTCGAGGTCTTGTGAAGAAAATCTCTTCGGCTGTCGGCTATATAGCGGTGCAATCGAGCAATTTTGTGTTTTGTCTTTCTGCTGTTTCTGCTTCCCTTCTTCTGCCGCGCAAGTTTCCTTTGAAGCTTGGCAAGTTTTTCCTGCTCCTGCTTAAAAGCGTTTAGAGGTTCAACGAAGTCCCCGTTTGACAGAGTCGCAAAACGTTGACTCCCATGTCTATTCCTATTTCAGAAGGATTGGGAGCAGATGAGACGACTTCATACTCAGTCTGTATGCTGACATCCCATTTCTCCCCGCGCCGGCTGACAGTGACATTCTTAATGGTTCCGATGATATCCCTGCTTTTTCGATATCCCATCCAGCCGATTTTCGGCAGTCGGATCTGTTGTTTAACTTCATCAAGTTCAACGCCCTGGGGAAATCGAATGGAGTCATGCTGAAACTTTTTCTTGGAAAATTCGATCGTTTCTCGAAAAAATTGATATAAGCCAGTTCCAAATCCTTTAATGACTGCTGAAGCACCTGGCTGTGGCATTTCTTTAAAAAAGGATTCTTTTTTCCATCCGGGCAATCTATTGGCAGCCGCTGTGTATTTGAAAGAGTGCTTACTGTCTTTCTTATAGAGAGACTTTTCAAGTGACAAGGTGCGGTTGTAGACGTAACGGGCGCAGCCACAGAATTGCATCATCAGTTGAATCTGCATTCCCTTTGGTCTTAGTTCGAATTTGAAACCGCGCCTAATTAACAATTGTATTCCCCCACTGCGATAACTCATTTTAACGGAGCCAGATGAGTTGCATCGGGAAAACGATACGGCAGAATCTGAGAAAAATTTTGGTAGAAGTATCTTTGATTCTGTTGATCGTATGCGGCAATCCGTCGTGACGAGTTCTCTATTACCATAGACAAAGCAGATATCAAAATATGCAGAACCACGACTCTGTGGGGCCTTTATATCACCGTCATGAATGACGGTGTTTTACGGGCCCTGCTGATAAAAACGAATTCCGCCGAATCAGCAGTGGTACGGCGGAATTTTTTCTAACAAATTTCCATCTAATCTAACAAATCGAATGTTAGATAAATGTTAGAAAAATGCACTTGAGGAGTCGTTTTCATTTGTCAGACTGCTCATTAACGAAAGTCGATTCTCGGGAAAACGATAAGGTGCTTTGTATCTAAATGTATGTCAAGAGAGCACCTGAAGTTCTAAGATTAAGGGATCAGGTAGAGGTGCAGACTTTATAAGTAGTTGCTTCCTTTAAAGGAGAATCGGGAGGCAGCAAAAGGAAAGCTTGCCGAAGGCCGATCGATCTCTCCTAAATTGATCGGACCTGGGCCGTCGAAGAACATTCGGCGGACTGTCACTGAATAGTGGAGCGCTACCCGAGGTCTCGAACCTTATTCCTTTTGATATTACCCTTAAGGTCCGGATGCTCGAGGAGCTCCGGAATGAAACATAACAATATCAAGAGGACGAAATGTCTCAAACCAACTCAAGTTCCCGCTTAGCGCCGTGGCAGGCTATGACCATGCTTGCCGTAGGTATTGCCATAATCTTTTTCGGGCTGATGGCTTTAAAGGTTAATGCCCGTATCGTTCTTGCTGTTGACGGGGCCATCATGTGCTTAATGGCCTGCGCCTTCGGTATTTCTTATGACAGTGTTCAGAAAGGCATCAAAGACACCATCGCTTCGATGCTTGTTGCAATGCTGATTCTTTTGTCCGTCGGTATTCTCATCGGCTCTTGGATGGCCTCCGGGACAATTCCGGTCATGGTCTACTACGGTATGCAGGTGATCACTCCGGCCTTGTTCCTCCCGGTTGCCTGTATTCTCTGCACGTTAATGAGTACTTTAGCAGGAACCTCTTGGGGCACGCTGGCTACAGTCGGCGTTGCATGCATGGGCGTGGGCGAAGGACTTGGTATTCCCGTTGAGGCAGCCGCCGGTGCAGTCTGCGTGGGTGCTTTCTTCGGCGATAAGATTTCTCCCTTAAGCGACTCTCCCGTGATCACTGCCACCGTGACGGATACACCGTTAATGGAAGGCATTAAACATGCTCTGATTTCCACAGGTCCGGCTTATCTGATCAGTTTAGTTTTCTTCTTTGTTTACGGTCTGGAATTCAGCGGCGGCTCTGCAGCTGAAAGCGCAACTTACGTTGAAATTTTAAGAACGATTGAGAAGAGCTTTAATCTCAATCCAATCAGTCTGCTTCCGGTGTTTGTCGTAATCGGCCTGATCGCTTGGAAGAAACCGACCATTCCGACATTCGTCGCCGGTATTGCTGTTGCTGCATTCTTAGGTATGTTCCTTCAGGATGTCAGCCTCAAGAATATGATGAATTACATGTACAGCGGCTTTAGCATCCACACGGATTCTGCTTTTGTCGACAAGATGCTGAACCGCGGCGGCTTCACCAGCATGTTAAGCACCATCGGCTTATTGATGACAGCTGCTATTTTCGGTGCTCCTTTGAGAACCGCGGGCGTTGCAGATGTTTTACTGGACTACGTCAGAAAATTCGCTCGCAACAGCCGCATCATGGCCTTCTGCGTCATGTGCCTGCATACGCTCTTCTTCATGATCACCGGCGCTTACTACGTCAGTTATCCGGTTGTCGGTTCCATGACAAAGGACATGTTCCCCAAATACGGTCTGCAGCCTAAGAACCTGATGCGTATGATGCTCGATACCGGCACCGGTCTTGCACCGTTGGTTCCGTGGTCTACTACGGGCTCTTACACAGCTTCCACGTTAGGTGTTGCCAACATTGCTTTCTTTGCATTTGCTCCGATGCTTTGGCTCTCCATCATCCTGTCCGCGGTTTATGCACTGACCGGCATCGGTATGGCCAAGCTTGAAGAACAAACAGTCGAGCAGGAAGAAGGTTCTCGATTCAACGGCCAGCTGGCAAAGGAGTAAATCATGGAAAAACTTTTTCAGCGCTGGTATGACTTGATTTCCATTGATTCCGTATCCGGTCACGAAGTCGGAGCAGCAGACTATGTTGCCGAAGTTCTGCGCTCCATGGGGCTGGAGCCTCACTACAGCTATTTCCCGGAAGATACCGACAGACAGCGTCCTTCTGTTTGGGCAGTACTCGACAGCGGCAAGCCCGGCAAAACCATGCTTCTTATCGGCCACATTGACACTGTTGACGTGAACTTAAAGAACTGGAAAACCAATCCATTCATGCCTGTGGAAATCGACGGCAAGGTTTACGGCCGCGGATCCATGGATATGAAAGGTGGAGATGCCGCGATTCTTACGACGGTTGAGTATTTTGCTCAGCACAAAGATGAGTTTTCCGGAAAGATCTTGGTTTGCTTTGTCGCCGATGAAGAAGGATTAAGCAAAGGAACCTATCAGCTCGTTGACGAAGACGTGGTTCATGCGGATTACGCCATCATGGCGGAGTGCCGCTACAACAATGTGGCTGTGGGCTTCCGAGGTCGTTTCAGCTTCGAAATCACGGTTAAAGGCAAGGCAGGGCACGCCAGTCGTTACCCGGAAGTCGGAGAAAACGCTCTGATTTCTGCCGGTCGCTTGGCCGCTGCGATTGAAGCACTCCCGACACTCTCGCATCCCAAACTTCATCACGGCACATGGTGCGTCCGTTACTTAGCAGGCGGCAATTCCGGTGCTCTGGTTGTTCCAGACAGCTGCTACATGTTTGTGGACCGCTATGTTGTTCCGGGAGAAGATGAAGCGATGTGCATCCGTCAGATGCAGGAGGCTGCAGAAAAACTCGGCTTGGCAGACAAAGTTGATATCCATTTGAAACCGCGCAACAGCCCCTACATGAAGTCTTTTGCTGTTCCTGAAGATCATGAACTTGTTGTCAAACTTCAGGAAAGTTTCAAGGAAGTCACCGGCGAAGATCTTCCGATTGATTATGACCCGTCGGTTTGCGACTCTAATATTCTGGCAGTTTCCTGCGGAATTCCTGTTGTCACGTTCGGACCTTCCGGCGGAAATATGCACGGAGACAATGAGTACGGATATCCGTATCAGGTCAAGAACTGTTATGAGATCTACAAGAAGACCGTTAAAAAACTTCTTCCTGCATAAAAACCAACCGACAGACGCCGCTTAAGAGAGCGGCCTCAAACCACACCCGCGTCGAGAGCTTCAATTATTGGGACTCTCGACGTTTCCTTAGTAGGCGGATTAAAAGGAGGCCGGCATTCTTTGAGATATGTGAGGGCTTGGGAATGCGGGCCGTAGGACTTTTGCTGTATGGAAATTAATGACATGGAACCCCTTTGCTCCCAACGAAATAGAGAGAGCAAAATGAAAGTGACAAAGTTCTCATTAAAGGTGATTCCATGTCAGTTAGAAGGATACTCGCAAAAACGATCGATACAGATCTCGAATATGAAGCCATCGGTATAGATTTAGCTAAGAATTGCGTCAGTGCTGCTCTGTTAACAACAGATAGCGAAGTGGTCTGCATCGACCGGCTTGACTATTCGGAGCTTGAGAAAAGCGCACAAGTGCTAACCCCCACGACGTTCGCCATGGAGCCGTGCACTGAAATGAATTATTTAGTTCAAAAGTTAGAGGCTTGGGGGCATCGTTGTCTGGTTATCGGCGGCAAGAATGTACAGAACTACGTTGAAAATCATTATTCAGGCAAAAAAACTGATTTAAATGATGCTCAAGCTCTGGCTTTTCTAGCCCAAGATACACAGCTGAGAACAATCAAAGCCAAAGATATAGAGCAACAAAAGTACGCGAGCTTAACAACGCTGCGGGAACAATATATCAAGCAATATCGACAGACAATTGTGTCTTTAAAAGGAATTTGCTAGGCCTGGGGATTAAGTATTTCAAAAGGAATTAGCGGGAAAGCTCGTTTAAAAGAGCTGATAGAAAACCATGCGAATTTCCCTTCAGAATTAAGAGCCGAGCTCATCAATATGGTTGCTCATGCTCAATCCGCCTAGAGAGATTTAAACAACATTACAAAAACGTTAGTAGAGTTGGCGAAGAAAGATAAAGCCTGTCAACTCATTCAAACAGTACCGGGATTGGGTCCTATCTGTAGCTGTAGGTTACGTGCGACTGTAGGGGATATCAAAAGATTTAAAAATCCTAAAGACTTTCCTGCCTATTATGGCTTGGTGCCAAGAAGCATCGCTACCGGTCACAATGAGAAGAAAGGAAAAATTACTCATCGAGGAGACAAAACAATGAGATCCCTGATGGTGCAAGGCGCAGGGTGTGTAGTCATTATGGCTACCAAAGGGACATTGGGGTCCAAGCAATTAACAAAGTGGATTCTAAAGAAACAAAAAGAAAAAATGCCGTGGGGAAAGCTTGTATGCGCTGTTGCTGCTAAACTTTTGAGGATAGTTCGGGCTATTCTTATCATACAATTCAAAAATAGCCGGAGTGGCTAGATGTTCATTACCACAGGCGGCTTAAAAACTAACTGACAGTTCGAGCACAATCGACTACAACAAAGCATGAGAAAGCCGAAAGGCCCTCTCCACAGCCTCAATGAACTTCTTGAGATTTCAGTCACCTGCTCTTGTTAGGCACGAGGGGACCATTCTTGAATTTCATGGTAGGCAAATAGAATTCAAAGGGATTCTTATAACAGCCTGAAGAGATTGCTAGATTGGCCTCTTCCTGATGATGTCGTAGACGTAAATGTGTTTAACTCTAATAAACAACCTATGTTAACGGACCGCTAAAAGAGTCTTGCTTTGCAAGACTGTGGAAAACCGTTGCCTTAAATTACTTGACAACTGTCGGGGTTCCAGAGATTTTTTTGCAGACTGCCGTGAAATCTTTCTTTCGGTCGTAGACAACGGACTTCACGTCCAGAAGACCGAGAAGTGAGGAGAAAAGCTGGTCATGAGAAGCGTCCGCTTTTGCCTGCTCCCGCAGGCAGACGTCATTTAGGCCGAATTTTTGCTCAAAACCTTTAGACAGCCATAACAGCATGGGTACTTCTTTTTGCTCTTTCGGTGCGATTAATTCCGGAGCCCCGTGCAGGTACATATTGTTTTCGCCGAGACTTTCTCCGTGATCACTGACATAAAGCAGACCTGTATCAAAACCGTCTAGACCCTTTAACCAGTCAATGACGCCGGCTAAAAAGTGATCGGTGTAAAGGATTGCGTTGTCATAAGCATTGACGATCTCTTCCCTCGTACAGTTGTTGAGTTTTTCATCCGTGCAGACAGGCTTAAAGACTTCAAAGTTTTTAGGATAGCGTTTGGAATAAGCAGGGCCGTGGTTGCCGAGCTGGTGCATAAAGACTACCGTAGTTTTGCCGGGTTTCAAGATTTCTGAAGTATCTATACCGGCCAATAAGGCCTCGTCATAGCATCTCGGTCCTGAGCAAAGTGAAGGGGCCTTGGTTTTAGAAATGGACAAGGACGGAACACCTTTACAAACACCTTTGCATCCGGATTGGTTATCCACCCAAAACACGTTGACACCAGCTCTTTGCAGAATCGGCAAGAGGCTTTCTTCTTTCAGGATTCTGTCTCTGTCGTAGTGGCCTCGACCTACTCTGCTGAACATGCAGGGCAAAGAGATATCGGTACTGGTTCCGCAGGAAATCGTTTTACTGAACGGAATGACATTTCTGGCACGCAGCTGAGGCGTTGTGTCTCGGTGGTAGCCCGCAAGGCCCCAATTCGCTAATCGAGCGGTTTCCCCGACAACAACGATAAAAAGTGTTCCCTTGTCTTTGCTGTGGCTGGCCCCAAGCGTGGGTTTGGGATCGATGACAATGCGAGGTGTATCAACTTCTGTGGAACCGTCCTTAAATACGGCTTTGTAGGTTCCGCTGAAAACGTTCACCGGAGAGATTAAATTTCGAAGAACCGGCTCGGAGCGAATAAGCGAAGAGACGCCCTGGAAATTGAGCATTAAGAAGCAAACGCCAATGACCAGTCCCATTAAACCTTGGAATAAGCCGCGTACAAAAGAAGAATGCTTAATCGGAACAAAGAAAGTCAGATAGAACTGCGGAAGGCATAGAAAGGCGAATTCTAAGAAGAACTTAGCAGTCAGGAGTTCCGCGGCTTCAGCTGTATCGGTAGCGAGCGCATTGCGCATCATTTCGGAATTAATAATGGTCCCGTACTGATAATTGAAGTACAAAGTCCCGGCTGCGCAGACCGTAAAGAATAAGCTGAAGGCTTTGATTAAGAAACTGTAGTTTAAGAGCCGGAGAACCGCGAAAAACGCAGAAAAAAGAATAAAAGCACAAACTGCAAGCAGCCATAAATCAGATGGTGAAAACTTCAGAGCCGAACATGCTTTCGAGAAGAACGGCAGGTTAAAAATGAAAGTAAGGAAGAAAGCCGATATTAAGCAATAAGAAAGTGTAGAAATGGGTTTTTGGCGAATTCTTATCGGAGCTTTTGGAAAGAAAAATAACCTGTAGAACAGGGCGCAAATGGCCCAGTCCAGAAACATCGTGGCAAAAGAATGGGAGAGAAAATGTGCGCCTTGCGCCTGACGCCCAAGCCCCAAGATCCATCCTAAAACAAAGGCGAGGATAAGAAAAAGCCATGCTTTCTTAAGTTTGAGCTGCCGAAATGCAAAGTAGAGCGCAAAGAGGCAAAAACCGGAAGAGGTATGACCGGCGGGGAAACATTTTCCGGCGCTGCCGTTTCCGCCGTACTGAGGAAGTGACCAAGGGCACGGAGAGGCGGATAGAGACTTCAAACCGCTGATGATGAGCGCACAGGCCGAAATAGAAAGCGCGACGTACAGACAGACCTTTCGGTAAGGTTTTAATCGGGCGAACTGCTTCAAATAAGAAAGTAGAAAAAGAATAAGCGAGCTGACTGCCATGGCGACTGCAACATACTTTGCGCCTTTATGAAGTACCGCAGAAAAGAAAAAACTTCCGGTTCCGAGCCAATTGGTTCCGGAGATATAAAAAGGAGCGGCAAAGAAAGAGTCGATCGGTGCGTAGCGAAACTCCGAAATTAGGCAGAGCAACCACAAAGGAAGCAATACCGTTAGAATGTCATTGAAGCTCCAAACCAGGAAAGAATTGGTCTTCTTTGGCATACTTGAATTCATCGTCTACAACTCCGCACCGATCGGAAGATAAGTATGGATCTCTTGCCTGAAATGACGGGTTAAGCGATCGTGAAAACTACGTTAAAAACGAACAGATATGCCGACGATTTTGATTGTGGAAGACAACGAGGACATTAGGCTCAACCTCGTTGAATATTTAGAGTCCAAAAATTACCAGACCGACAACACGGATGACGGCTTGAAAGCTTTGGCTTTAACAATCGTTAATAAATACGACCTCATCGTTCTGGACATCATGATTCCCGGCATGGACGGACTGCGCCTTTGCCACGAACTGAGAAGCCGGGGCAACATAACTCCTATTATTATCCTGAGTGCTAAGGATAGTACGGACGACCGCATCATGGGGCTTTCCGAAGGCGCGGATGATTATTTGGTTAAACCGTTCTCCTTAGCGGAACTCCTGCTGAGAATTCAGGCAGTTCTTCGCCGCAGTTCAACTCCCGAAGAAAAAGTTCTTCAGGTCGGCAACCTCAGGCTCGAACTCGACAGCAAGCGCGTCTTTCGAGGAGATACGGAGCTCAAACTTAATCCGACAGCTTTCCGGATTTTGGCCTTTCTGATGCAGAAAAGTCCCGAAGTTGTTTCTCGTGAAGAAATTGAAGATGAAATCTGGGGTTTCCAGCGAGTGGCCGGAGATAATTTGAGAGCTCACATTTACCAAATTCGAAAAATCGTAGACAAGCCTTTTGAAGAGCCGCTGATTGAAACGCGTCACGGATTCGGCTGGGCGGTACGCGCAAAAGAGGATCTGGAAGAATGAAAAAAGGTCGTTCGCTCAAACAGTCATTAGGAATGCTTTGCGGCGTGATTGCAGCCGCCTGCGCGGTTCTGTATTCCATCACGTTGGTTTACGTTTTAGAGACGGCAGAGAGCAAGCTCATGGCATCTGTGATGGACGATATGCTGCAGACTGTTGTGACTGCAGATATCCTGCAGGGGAAACCGCCGCGTCTTGATCAGGTTTCCCGCCTTTATATTGAAGGAGATCCCAGCCGTGAGATCCCGGACCTATTCAGGCACAATCCGCAAGGATATACGGAATTTACGGACGGCGAAGATCTTCATACCTATACCAAAATCATCAACGGGAAGCGTTATGTTCTGACGCGTCATCAAGGCAATTTTGAGATTTGGGAGAGACATCTTTTTCGAATCGGCGTAGTCGGATTCCTGCTTCTTATTGCGATTTGCTCTTTTGTGGGTTGGTATTTGGGTCGCAAGCTGCTGTCTCCTTTAGGACAGCTGACTAAGGAAGCGGTAAGAGCCGAGGGGTTGATTCAGAACGGCAAAATCTACACGGAAGAAATCTTTAAAGGGCACTGGCCGGAAAACGAAATCGGAGAATTGGAACGCTCTTTTAAAGCGTTGGTTTCCAAACTCAAAGTCCTCGCGATGAAGGAAAGAGCGTTTTCCACCGAGGTTAGTCACGAGGTTCGTACTCCGCTGACGGTGATCGATACGAGTCTCGAACTTCTCAATGAACAGGTTCAAGGCAACGACCGTCAAAAAACATTAATTCGTCGTGCACAGAATGCCTCTTCTCGAATCAAAGGGATGGCGGAAGTTTTCTTAAATATCGGACGCGCTCGAACGGGTCAGAACAACGCACTTTGTTCGATGTCCGAGCTTATAGCCGGCTTGAAAGAGTCGTGGAAACAAAAAGCCGAAAACAAAGGGTTGAAGTTTTCTATCGAAATGAAGAACATGCCCAAGCAGACATTTAACGAAGTACTTGGCGCAACGATCTTCGATAACCTCGTCTTCAATTCTATTCACTACACGGACAACGGTTCGGTGACCGTCATCGTTGATGAAGATCAAGCCATCATTCGTGATACAGGGATCGGAATAAAAGAAGAAGATAGAGAAAAGGTTTTTGACCGCGGTTTTAGGGCCGGTCAAGGCGGCCGCGGCCATTATCAGGGATTCGGTTTAGGACTGGCGATTTCTAAGCGTGCGGCCGAAGCGCTGGGCTGGAGCATTTCGCTCAAATCCGAAGTCGGCAAAGGCACCGACTTCGTGATTCGTTTCAAACCGGAGTCAGTTGACGAGGTTAACAGCAATCAATAGGAAGGGTAGGACGAAGATCATGGCAACAGTGCTTGCGCCGATGGCTTCAGAGGCAAATTCTTCGTCCCCGCCGTAGGCTTTAGAGAGCACGGCAATCACGGAAGAGACCGGCAGTGCGGAAGCCAAGATGAAGCACTTCCGCATGAGCGGGTCCATGTCTAAAGACATCGTGCACAAATACATCGTTATCGGGCGAATGACGTAGCAGGAGAGGAGAATCAGCCAGACTTCTCTCGGGAGTTTTTTGAGTTTCTCAAAACCAATTTGCCAAACCGTAATTCCGACAAAGACTAAAGCCAGCGGTGTCGCTAATTGGCCGATTGTATGGGTCGACTGGGAGATGAATTTAGGAACGGGAATCGACAGAAGGACAACGATTAAACCGATAAGGAAACCCATCAGCGGCGGGGAAAGCAGCATCTTGAGTCCGCGAACCGAGAAGATCTTAGGTTCTTCTGTCATGCCTCGGCGCGCACCGTCTAACTGGATGTTAAAGATGCCGACGGTCCAAATGAAGACGCAATTGGCAAAGAAGTAGACGAGCAAATAAGGAATTCCGTCCGAGCCGTACATTGTCTGTACCAGAGGGACGCCGACGAACAAAATGGTTGCGCCGGTAAATGCGGCAATGAACGTTCCTTTCATGTGAGGCCGAACCCAGCCGAGCTTAATGAAGAGAACAGAGATTAAAAAGTTCAAACCAACCGTCAGGAACGGGAGTCCGGCAAACTTAAGCAGGTTAAAGAGTTCGCCTTGCGAAAACTTAGAGATAACAGAATAAAAGAGAAAGCACGGCAGGGCAGCGTTGACGAGTTTAGAGACGATGCCGCGGTGCGAGGGTGCATCGAACCAGCCTTTTCGGGCGAGAAACACACCGAAGCCGATCACGATGAGTAAAACGCAGACCGCGGATAGTGAATGAAGTATTGTGGCGGCTAACATTATTTTTCCTTGGAACTTGCTGATAGTTTAGACCAGCAATCATCGTTAATCGGCGAAGGAAAGATCCTAAAAACTAAAGCAAAAACCGCCTTAGAAAAGGCGGTCGGAAGCACGTGTGAACATGTTCACACAAGAAAATTACAGAGCTTCTACGAGCTTTAAAGCAGCTGTGACAGAGGCGAAGAATGCCTTGATGCCGGCGTTTTGTGTCTTGCTGTCGATGTTTTGCTCCGCAGTCGGCCACCAGGCAAGGATTTCTGTTTTAACGAACTGCTGGGCCTCTTCGATTTTGTCTTCGGCTAAAAGATGACCGAGGAAAGCGAGCTCGACGGCGATGTGGTCATCAGGCAGGTTGGAAGTGTTCTGAAGGCCTTTGCTGAGATACGTTTTAAAAGCTTCGTGGGTGTTCTTTCCGGTCACGGTAATCAGACCGCCGGCCCAGAAAGAATGCGTCATTCCGATCGTCGTGTCGCCGACACCGTAAAAGAGTTTAGCGGCATCGCGGTCAAAGTCTTCATTAAAAGTGACGTCGCCGAAACGAGGACCGTTAAAACCGACTTCATCGGCTATGCTGTTAAAAGCTTCTGCAACCTTGGGGTAGACGGAAGTTTTATTCTCATGCGGGTCGAGAATAATTTCACTTAAGACGGTGATGATTTTAGCTAATGCTTCTGAGCATTCTTCTCGAGTGATTTCTTGGTAATTCATATTTATCCTTTGGGACTGCGGACAAAAACTGCGCAGAATTTTTTCATTGCAAGGAACTGTATCAGTTAAGTGATCGTAGGGCGAGCTTTTTAATTCGGACTTAGGGAAAACTGAGAGACAAGCAGGTGACGACTCCCGAAAATTAGTCTTATCGAAAATAAGGACGGCAGTCTCCAAACCTAAAGTTGGAAAATCCATCGAGTCGGGTTGTTATTTTCGAGGCACGAGCCATTTTCCTGTTTTGGGAAAAGTTGAGACAAAAAAGGCGGGTCCCGGACCCGTCCCAAAAATACCCTAAGAGACACGAGTCGGTGCCGCTTGCTTTCGGCACCGCAATTCAAACTCAGGCTTTAACTTTGATAGCCCCAAAGTCCGTAATGGATGAAATGAAGCGGATCTTCGGAGAAGTGCCGGCATCTTTATTGATGATCTGAGCCTTGGCAATTAAGGCCTTCTGAGCATCGGTCGGGTTGTCGTAATCTACTAACTGCAAAGCCTTGGTTGAGCAGACTTCAACACAGGCAGGCAAGCGTCCTTGGGAAGTACGATGCGTGCAGAGAGTGCAGTGTTCGGCTTTTCCGGGGATACGCGTTGTCCAAGCTGTCGGACTGGCGCTTCTTCCGCCGAGCGGTTGGAGGTCTCCGTAGTAGGACTGCTTGTTCGGGTCGGAGAATTTAGGAGCACCGTACGGGCAGGCGGCTAAGCAGCCTTTGCAGCCGATGCACTTCTTTTGGTCGATCAGAACTTCACCGTGCGGTCCGAAGTAAACAGCTTTTACCGGACAGACCTTCATGCAGGCGGGATCTTCGCAGTGCATGCAGGAGACGCGGAAGTATTCGATGACTTCTTCAGCCGGATGCTCAAGTCTTTCCAAATGGTTCCACTTCACACCGGGCGCAACTTGGTTTTCTTCTTTACAAGCGACGAAGCAGGCGTGGCAGCCGACGCAGTCGTCAGCATTAACAATGATTCCATATTTGCTCATGACGATCTCCTTAGGCTTTCTTTTCAATACGGACGGGATTTTCGAAGTAGCTCGGATAACCGGACAGCGGATCGCGATTGCCGCGGTTCATGAGTTTCTGGGTATTCTGGTTGTCGAGCCAGCCGTATTGAGCGTCAATCGTGCCGACAGGAACAATCAAAGAAACCACTGCTTTGGCTTCTACAGGTCCGCCGTAGGGAGATGTAATAAGGATGGTATCGCCTTCCTTAATACCTCTGGCCTCAGCATCCTTCGGGTTGATGTTGACGTGCAGGCAGTCTTCGATTTCCATCAGATAGGGCTGATCCGTACGGGTCTTGCTGTGTGTGATGTACGGTTTGCGAGAACCGTTCATGAGGCGAAGATCAAATTCTTTGCTGAGCTCGGTCATCGGTTTGTATTCCGGGAGGCCGGGGTAGCCGAATTTAGCCGCACGATCCGAGAAGAAGTCCAGCTTGCCGGAAAGCGTGTTGAAGCCGGGTTTGCCGTCAGGACGGAGTCTTCCGTCTTCGTACTTCTTGAAGCCGGGTTTCGGAGCCGGGATACGGCTGATCTGAGGCAATGCATTTCTAAACTTAACGAGGTCGCCGCCTTCGTACTGATGAAGGATGAAGTCGAGGGCCTTTTCCGGATCGCCGTCGAAGAAGTGTTCGGGTTTATCAACGATGCAGCCGAGTTCCAGAGCAATGCGCCAGTCTTCTTTCGCTTCGCCGAGCGGTTTGATCGGTTTGCGAACGGCAATGTTCGGACCGTACCAGCCGAAGGGGGCATGGCGTTCATAGTTCATCGCAGCAGGAAGAATGATATCCATGTTGCGGTGGCTGTCTTTGCGGTGGAAGTAGTCCGTTGCGAATGCAAAGTCTAATTTCGAGAGAGCGTCGTTATAGACATCAGGCTGCGGCCAGATGTTGACGTTAAAGCCCCATCCGCAGAAGACTTTGACCTTGCCGTCGCGAACCCATTCAGGCAGATTGTTCGGGCTAGTCTGATCCTGCAGGTCATGCCAAAGCGGAAGTTCGTCTTTATCTAAGCGGCGAGCTTTCACTTCAGGGGAGTTCCACCACTTCTTGTCGGCCATAGCAGGATGCAGACCGAAGGCGGCCATGGACAAGCCTTTGGGAGGCTGACCGAAGGGAACGCCGCCGGGGATGTCGATGTAACCCATCAGGATTGGCAGCAGGAGCAGACCGCGAGTGTTGTTCACACCGTTGGAGTTGTGAGACAGAGACTGAGTCGTCAGAGTGAAGGAGCCCGGACCCTGAGCCCAGAGGCGAGCGGCTGCGACAACTTTGTCGGCAGGTACACCGGTGATTTCCTGAGTCTTTTTAGGAGTGAACTGGTCAACATACTTGGCGTATTCTTCGAAGCCGTGTGTCCACTGATCGATGAAGGGCTTATTAATAAGGTTTTCTTTGATCAGGACGCGGGCGATACCGGCTGCTAAAGCGGCGTCAGTACCGATGGCCGGAGCCAGATGGATATCAGCGATTTCCGCGGCTTTCGTTCTTCTCGTATCAACCGTGATGATCTTGCAGCCGCGTGCTTTTGCTGCCTTGATGGCTTCCCACCAACCCAGGGGCTGAGCCCAAACGTTGGTGGCCATGATCATATAAACCTTAGTATCTTTAGTCGGCGTGGATCCGTTGTTGGGCTGCCCGAAGTTGAGCTGTTCAGCCATCATGCAGCCGGAGCGGCACGCGGCGGAGGATTCTGTGGCCCAAGTAGGAGAGTCGAAATAACGAGCCAAACGATAAACAGAGGGTCTCGGTTCTTTCGGGTCGCCTGCATAGAACATGACAGATTCGGGGCCGTATTTCTTCTTAGCGGCGAGCATATTGGCGGCGATGGTCTTGTAAGCCTCATCCCAGGTAATACGAACCCAGCCCGGATCTTCTGCGCCTTTGGGGGCCGTACGCTTCATCGGATAAAGCAGACGATTCGGGTTATACAAGCGCTGCAGAGTGCTCATGCCTTTAGAGCAGAGCCAGTGGCGCGGATTTTCTTTCCAGTTCTGAATACTGATGATGTTATTGCCCTGTGCTTGGAATTGAATTCCGCAGGAAGGTACATGGTTGCAAGAATCGCAAATGGCAAAGCCCGTCCATTCCTGAGGCTGGGGATTTGCAGCCTGTGCAAGAACGGAAGTGGCCGGAGAGACGGTCGGAAGAGCGGAGATTGCCTTGAGAATTTGCCTTCTTGAGAGTTTTTGCATAATTGTTTCTCCTTGGTCAGCATTGGGGTGCTTCTGAGTGAAATTTTGGAGCGATTTTTACACTTTGAATAGAGGAGTTTTCCTGTCATATTTGATTAAAATTGACAGAAATACTCATCAAAATTGATAACGATATGGCCCAAGACCGTCCCAACAGTGAATTGCTTAGATTTCTCGCTGAGTTTTACGATTCTCGCAACCTTATTTCTACGGCTAATCGCCTAGGAAAGGGCTCTGCGACATGTTTTCGCCTATTGGCCCAGGCCCGTGAAATTTTCGAAGATCCGTTGTTTGTAAAGAGCGGGCGTGCAATGATGCCGACACCCAAGATGGACTCCTTGATTGGCGAAATCCAGTCCATTTTGATGCGCATTGATCGCCTTCCCAGTCCCAAGGTATTTTCTCCTGAGGAATTGACACAAGATTTCCGAATTGGCTGTATTGATAATGCTGCGTTGCGTTTTATCGTTCCCTCGTTAGCCATTCTTTATGCTCAGGCCCCTAACATTCGCCTTTCTATTATTTCTCTTCGTGAGCATTTCCAGTGGGCGTTAGAGAAAGGCAATATTGATATCGTCATTTATGCTCCGCCCAACCTAAAGTTAAGAGAACTCGGCAAGAAATTTCATTACGAGACTCTGTACAACACGGATCACTTGTATGTGGTCAGAAACAGCCATCCTTTGGCGGTTAAGCTGAGAGAAGGCAAACAGCTCAAAAGATCAGACTTGAAGAATTATCGTTTCATTGCCGTGAAGTACGGATATTCGGAAGGCAAGATCACGACAGACTCCTCGGGTTTTGAAGAAGGGAGCAACATCGCCATTGATACGCCGTATCTTCTAACAGTTCCGCACATGCTAACCCAGTGCGACCTTATCGGGCGCCTGCCGGAATCATCTGTGAAAGAACTTATCGGCAATTTGCCGCTGACCATTCTTCCAAAGAATTTGGTTGCTGATCCGGCTTGGACGCCCGTGCTTTTGTGGCATGACCGTACGCATTTTGACCCGGCGCACCAGTGGTTTCGCTCGGTTTTACTGCGCAGTCTCGAAGAAAAACGAGCTCAAAAACGTCAAGGCAGGAAGAATAGCGAAGAGGAGGAGGTTGGGCGAACGCAATAAGACGATCAGAAGAGTGAATCTATTGCCGAAAACGACAGGTGAAATTTGCCTCGCGGTTACACCTGCAAAAGCTAACCTTATGTAAAATCGAAACTTTTCACAAGAATAATTACTTTTGAGTCACAAGGTGAATCAGTCATTACGTTTTGATAAGAAGGATCGAGATCTGCTCGTCAAAATTAACGAGGTCATCGATTCCGGGAATGTGTCTTCTGCAGAGCAGGAGACTTTTAGAACCTCTCTGCATCCGCACGGCATTCAAAACATGGTCAGCACCCATGAAGAACGAATGGCGATGGCTGAAGTTAACCTTTTGCAGCGATTAAATGACGGAACGGGCGTTGAGGCAAGGCTTTCTGCTCTTAAGACGCTTCATGAAGAAGTGCTGTACAGTGCACAAACTCCATTCCGTTTTAATACTTCACGAGTGCTGATTCAGCTCATGAAGGAGATTGTCCGCGCACGCGGTAATGAAGAAGAGCAGCTTCGTCTGATTCACGATTTCCAGAAAGTGGCGGCCGGCAATCCCCGCATTGTGCGCGCCTTTCTTTCTAAATTCTTCTTGCTGGAGATGCCG
This sequence comes from Parasutterella sp., assembly GCF_057870745.1. Taxonomy (NCBI): domain Bacteria; kingdom Pseudomonadati; phylum Pseudomonadota; class Betaproteobacteria; order Burkholderiales; family Sutterellaceae; genus Parasutterella; species Parasutterella sp. The sequence continues at coordinate 44,665 of NZ_DBMALT010000014.1, forward strand.
GAAGAGTGGAATCAGAAAACAATGGACGACCATGTTCACGATGCCAACACCATGGGCCGCAAGAATCCGACCTACCTGGTGATGGACGCTCGTGTCAAAGGAATTCGTCGTCTGACGGTTGTTTACTACAACTTTGTCGATCCGAAGGTGGTCTACGAACTTTATGAAGCTGCCCATATCATGGGCATTTCGGTTCGTCTAGGCATTAAATTTAAAGCTCGTTTCCATGACCGTTACGTCGAATTCCTTTGGACGCCGAAGGGCTTTACCGATACAAAATCGGTTTTGGACTTTTTAAAAGAACCCGAAACTGAAGCGTTAATGCAGGAAGGACGTGCCGTCGAAGACTGGGCCAGAGAAGAAGTCCTTCAGACCTTGGAAGTCTTTAATGCTAGGCACGCTGCAGAAATCGCGAAGGAATGGGGCATTGAGGTTCCTCCCCTGTCCGAAAAAGAATTTGAAGAGTACGTCGGCATAGGACAAACCACGCTGATTCGTCTCTCTGAATTTGTGCATTCCAAGCTGCTCCCGCTTGTCGAAGCAGAAGCTGAAAAGGTTAAGCAGGAGCTCTTGAGCGCCTCTGCTGAAGACCAGGGCGTTCTTCAGGAACGACTGAAAAAACTGGATGAGTTAACTTCTGTAGTGCTCTACCAGCGTTGGCTTCGTCCGTCTTGTAATCCTGAAATTCCGTCGCTCTCTGAGCCGGCGGATGATGACCGTCCGGATTTGCTAAAGATCGACGTTCAGGGTCTCCTTTCGCGCCTGATGCATATCCGTCCGTCGTCGCGGATCACGCTTCTTACAGGTAAGCTGACAGATGCAGATGTTTTAGAGCTCCTTTGGCTCGGAGAAGGCCGGATTTCGCATCTGGAAATTCTGAACATGAAGGAGCGTGAGCTCGGACGCGTCAAACACATGGACGAGATCAACCAGCTGCAGCAAGCGATTAATCGTCACAATGCGATAGAGCTCAAAAGAATCATCCAGAGCATGCGCCAGCGTTCGGAGATTGCGCAAAATCCGGAACGCAGTGCACTCTTTAATGAGTTCCTCGAAAACATTCCTCGCATCCTGAGTTTTTATGCCAACCAGCCGCTCGGCAGCCGGTTCGGATCCGACTCTACGACTATCTTAGGAACGCGATTTGGTATGGGCTTTGCCGTACCCGACACGCTCCCGCGCGGTGCGCAGAAGATGATTGAGAAGGAAAGCGATGAATCTTTCCAAATTCCTCTGCATGTTCCGGTTCAATGCATTGATGTCTATTCGGAGCCCGAGGAAGTTTCTCCTTTCGTGAAGTGGGTACGCAAGAATTTGGGCTTTACCAAGTTCGGAATGAAGCATTCGAGAGAGTGGGTTGCTACCTACGCCAATGCAGAAGTCACAACGAATAACTGCAACGTGGTTTCTCTCGGCGGCATCACTCGCGGCAACACTAACGGCCTTGTGACGGACGAAACCAAAGAAGAGAAAGAAAAGACCGGCTTTTCGTATACCAACACGACGATCCTGAACATTATTAAGGTCACGATCGGCTTCCTGCCGGCGTTCCTCACCTTCATGCTTACTCAGAATTGGTGGGTGCTGGCTTGGTTCGGTGCTTTGATTTGGTTCAGTATTACCGGTATCCGCAATATTATTCAGGCGGTTATCGCCGGCGGAGGCTTCCAAAAGGGCGCCCGTATCGATTGGAAGTCTCTGATTAACTGGTCTCGCGTCAGTGACTCTTTGATGTACACCGGTATGTCGGTTGTGCTTCTTGAAGGCTTTACCCGCAATGTTCTTTTAGGTCACATCCTCGGGATCACGGTAGATAAGGCGCCGTTGCTGGTGTTCTCGATCATCGCTTTAGCCAACGGCCTCTATATCTCCTCCCATAACATCTTCCGAGGATTCCCGAAGACCGCCGTTGTAGGCAACTTATTCCGAAGCATTTTGGCGATTCCGGTGGCGATGGTCTACAACGTGATTCTCGCAATGATTCTGCCGATTATTACCGGAATGCCCGCAGCGGCGATTCTGGTGCCGGCGGCTGCGATCGTGTCGAAGTTCGCTTCAGATACGGTGGCCGGAGTGATTGAGAGCGTAGCCGATCGCCGCAACAATTACCGTCTGCGCACGTCCGACTTCCGTATGTCGACCAAGGCGCTTTTCAGCTGCTTTGAGCGCATGGAGCTGGCTTTCCCAAAAAAAGACATCCTCTCTTTAATGTCTCGCCCGGCAGATTTCATCCGTGTGATTTCCGAGCGCTCTAAGTCCATGGAAATTGAATGCATTGTGATTTCTTTGGATCTGATGTACATCTGGTACTACCAACCTTGTGCACAGCATGCGTTCCTAACGGAACTCAAGAGAATGTCTGCGGAGGAACGTCTGGTTTTTGTCCGCTTCCAGAAGTCACTCACGGAGTACAAAGAAGTTTCAAGACTGTTCTTAAGCGGAATGCTCGGATCTAATTTCTCCAAGGCATTGGCTTTCTACTTGGATAACTACAAAGCCTACCTCGGTGCCATTGAAGACATTTGCCGAAAGATTGAGGATCGTTCTCCTGTAGAGCTTCAAGAGGTTCACGTGAAGAACAGTCCGCTCACTTCAGCTGTCGTATGGGTGAAGACTCAGGCTGCAGCACTCGGAAGGAAACTCCGAGGAAAAAAAGAGGAGTCTTTGGCGCAGGAAGCGGTGGAGAAGACCACGACTGAAAATGTCTAACGGCAGCTAAAGAAAAATCGAATCGGCGCATCCGTTTTTGGATGGGTGCGCCGATTTTTTGCCTGAGATTTCTTTTTCTCTTGTTGTTGAACTCGAGCCGCATATACGACAAATCTATCTCAGTTCTGGATACTGATGTTCAATAATATTTCACATCAGTGTTGAATAATATTGAACATGGACAAAGAGACCTTTATCGGTTTTGGCCTTAGATGAACTAGCTTCTGCTTTCTTTGGCTATTATCGTGGACTTCTAAACCACACCGATCATCTCAGACAAGAACTCAGATTTTGAGAAAACATTTCGATTAGATTCAAGAGCACAGGATCCTTGCGGGAGAAATTTCGCCAACTTAGGTTCACTGGGTAGTCAGGAAACTCCACGGGAGGTTCAAGATATTTAAGGGAGGATACTCGAGCAATTGCCTTTGCCGCGTGCCTTGGTATCGTCGTTAAGGCATCAGTGCCTGTTAAAAGGAACGGAATGGCGCTGAAATGCGAGGTTGAAACAAGCACTCGTCTTTTTTTACCTTTTGATGAGAGTACTTCGTCCACGATCCCGTAGAACCCGCCGTTGGAGACAAGTACATGATCTTTTGAAACGTAAGTTTCCAATGACCAATTCTCTTGAGCAAACGATGTTGGATCGATGAGGCAGCCGTAATTTCCGACCCCGACGGTCGTAATGCAAATGCTTTCACTTCGGATGCCTCCGCTGGTTACTGCTAAATCAATTTCTCGCGAGAGCAGCATCTTTTCCACTAGCATGGAATTGGTTTGTTTAAATCTTAGTCGTGTGCAAGTCGGGATGAGCTTTGCAAGCTCGATCATTTTTGGTCCCATCGCTAACTCAAAGTCATCCGACATGCCTATTGTTATTGTTCGGCCGTTGTAGAGGCCGCCGCGTGTGGAGAAAAGTTCGAAGGTTTCTGAAAACCGTTCGAGTGATTCTTTCAAAGCAGGATAAAGCTGATCGGCAAACAGGGTCGGAGAAAGTCCCCGGCCGGTTCGCACAAAAAGCGGATCGTTATAGAGATGACGAAGTTTTGTCAGTGAAAAAGAAACCGCAGATTGAGTTTGATCCAGTCTGAGTCCGGCTCTTGTTGCACTTTTCTCTTCATAGACTGCGACAAATAATCGAATTAGATTCAGATCTACTGAATCAATATTAATTTCACTCATATCAGATATCGCCTTAGGCCGTATTCATGGCATGAACCAAAGAAGAAAATAACAACTATGTTTATGTCATTTTTATGATTCTAAAGGAGAAAATATGAGTAAACATATTGTTGCCGCTCTTCAACTCGGAAGCGATCTTGCCGGAGAAAAATCTGCGACATTAAATAAAATTATGTCTTATGAACAGGCAATTATTGATTCACAAGCTGAACTTGTCGTGATGCCGGAAGCACTTCTTGGCAGCTATCCGAAAGGAGAAATTTTCGGAACATATATGGGCTATCGCCTTCCAGAAGGTCGCGCAGACTTTGCCGCGTATTACGAAAACGCGATTGATGTACCAGGACCCGAATGTGAAGAGCTTGCCGCCCTTTCGGAACGCACGGGCGCTTCTTTGGTAGTCGGTTGTATTGAAAGAACTCCGAACGCCCTTTACTGTACGGCTCTCTTTTTCGACCCAGAAAAAGGTCTGGTTGCAAAACACCGTAAATTGATGCCTACCGCTTCTGAAAGACTAATTTGGGGCATGGGTGACGGATCCACGCTTCCTGTTGTTCAGACGGCCGCTGGCAAAGTTGGCGCGTGCATATGCTGGGAAAACCATATGCCTTTACTCAGAGCCTACATGTACGCCAAGGGAGTGGAAGTCTATTGCGCTCCAACTGTGGACTGCAGAGATCAATGGCAACATTCCATGAAACATATTGCGCATGAAGGTAGATGTTTTGTTGTGACAGCTTGTCAATATCTGCCTTCTCCTCAGGAACTCGGCAAAGAGGTTCCTCATTGGAAGCCTGATGAGGATTTAATGCGCGGTGGTTCCGTCATTGTGAACCCTATGGGTCAGGTACTCGCCGGACCTTTGTATCACCAGGAAGGGTTAGTAACGGCGGAAATTGAACTCTCGGAAATTGTCAAAGCCAAATACGACATGGACGTAACCGGACACTATGCCAGACCTGATGTCTTCTCCCTTCATGTCGACACCCGACCAAAAAAAACGATCGTAGAGACAGTTGAGACCAAGGTTATCTGCGAATAACTAACACAAAAACTCCGGGAACGTCTTCGGACGTTCCTGATCCCAAGGAGGATTCAAATGACAGGAACAATCGTTGCTCAGCTATTCGTCGTTCTCACGCTGGTTTTAATGATCATCGGTAAAACTCCGATGTACGTGACTGCAGTTGTCGGTTCGACGCTGGCCGCTCTGTTTGCCGGGATTCCGTTGTTCGGTTCTGCGCCCGTGACGATCAAAAGTCTACTGATCGGTGGTCTAAATCCCGTCTTAATCGATATGGGCGGTATTTTGCTGTTCATTGGAATTATGCAGTCCACAGGCTTTTTGCATGTCATCATCGGCGACATTATTCGAGCTGGTAATTATCTCGGAGGAGGCCCTGGAATTATTACTGCGGCTGCCGCCGTTGCCGGAGGCATCGGTATGATGGTCGGCTTTACGCAGGCGGCTATTACCGGAGTAGTGGCAGGTCCTGCTGCAATTAAACTCGGCGTGGACAAAAACGAAGCTGCTGGCGCTCTTCAACACGCTAATATTCTCGGATGCGGAGCTGGATTTTCTCATCCGACGGTTGTGGGAATCCTAGCTGTAGCCGGAATTGGGTATGGCATGGTTAATCTCTGGGGACTTGTAATTGCAGCTGCCGTAATGGGTATCGCATACGTTCGTATGCAAGCTCACGCTAGAAAAGAAGGCTTCACAAGCAAATTGACGCCTGAAGAAATCAACACTATTTTGGAAAAATTCAACCACGAAAAAACTACAACGATACCCTCCTGGAAAGCTTTTCTTCCCTTCTTAATTCTCATCGTTGCGGCATCCTCAGGGGCACCCATATTCATTGTTTGCTTTTTCTGTGCTCTTCTTACCGCGCTTTTGGCGCGCCGCAATCTGCAACAAAGTCAGAAGGAGATGATTGACGGCGTAAAGATGATCGCGGTTCCTTTCATCGCAACGATCGTTTTTCTCTTCATGTCCGGTGTCATCAAAAATACCGGTTTTGTGGACACGATGGCGTCTTTCTTCGAGCCTCTTCTTAAATACTCTCCGGAACTGTTGATGTTCATTGTCTCGATTCTTACAGGAATTATTACGCAAAGTTTGGCAGCTTCTGCCGCAATTATTCTTCCTTTCCTCACTGTTGTTCTCGGAGCCGGCGGCGATCCCATGGCCAGTTCCGTTGCGGCAATTGCCGGTGCCAATATCGGACAGTATTATCTTACCGGCGGTCCGGTTTCGGGCCTGAATACAGTTATTCCGGTTGTTCCAGGATCTGACTTAGTCAAAGCAAACTTGTTTCAAAGACCCGACTACCTGTTTGGCTTTGCTGTCGCTGGCTGTATTGTTGTCGCGTTGAGTTTCTTCTAACAGAGGAGGTTAAATAGGGGTAGTTTGTCTGAGACTATGTTATTCGAAGCTGTGCGAAGCAACGCACAGCTTTCTGCTTTGTTGGCTTCCTACAGAAGTAGAGATGCGAGAGTCGGTCTGCGTCTGAGTCCTAAACAGTCTTGTTAATAAAGGTAGTGTTATTCAATCGATTCTTTGAAGGCATTGGGCAAGTTTTTTGCTACAACCGTTGGGCTTAAGAAAAGTGATCATTAAATTTTCCCAATATTGTGCGCAGCAACTGTCGGCTATATAGGGTGGTTTAATCTCAAAAAATCGAAAAAAGACTCGACGAGCTCAAGATACAAGGCTCCTAACTTAGGAAGAAACAATCAAGTTTTTTGTTCTTCAACTGTTTTCCCCTGAGGATTTTCGCCTAGTGGGTATTTAGTTTTTAGTTAAAAACCGCTAGAGTGTCGATCATAATTATTCACCCGACCAAAAGGCCCAACATGATCGACAAGGCAACCAGAGAGAAGATTATTTCCTTAATTCATCGGGAGGTTGTGCCGGCGCTGGGATGCACTGAACCGATTGCAGTATCACTGGCAGTTGCCAAAGCAACCGAGCTCTTAGGTATGCAGCCTGAAGAAATCAACCTTGGCCTTAGCGGGAACATCATTAAGAACGCAATGGGAGTCGGCATACCGGGAACCGGGATGATCGGGCTTCCGATCGCAATCGCCCTTGGAAGTCTCATTGGAAAATCCGAATACGGTCTCGAGGTCCTCAAAGAAGTCTCCCCAGAAGCTGTCGAAAGAGGAAAAGCTTTTGTCGAGTCGGTTCCAATCAATATCAAACACTTGCCGGACTCTCCTTCTAACCTTCATGTTGACGTTGAGGTCCGAGCGCAAGGTCATTCGGCTAGGGCGGTTATTTCGCGAGAGCACACGCTCTTTGTCCTCTTGGAAAAAGACGATGAGGTGATTTTTGCGGAAGAAGAAGGTTCCGGGAACGGTGATGCTCAAGACGCAGATGCTGTACAACTGAATTTCAGAATGGTTTTTGATTTTGCGACGACGGCTCCGTTAGAAGAAATCCGATTTATGAAAGAAGCTCAGAGACTTAACGAAGAGGCCGCGGAGTTCGCATTAAAAGGTGACTACGGTCATTCCCTTGGAGCAATGATCCGGAACAACGGAATGAAGTACATGGGCGATTCAACCCTGGCCCATATGGTTGAATTTACTTCGGCTGCATGTGATGCTCGCATGGGCGGAGCAACCGTTCCTGTGATGTCTAATTCCGGCAGCGGCAACCAAGGAATTACCGCGACTTTGCCGGTAGTTGTTTTCGCTAAAGATATGAACGCGAGCGAAGAGCAGATGATTCGGGCCTTGACACTTAGTCATTTGACCAGTGTCTACATCAAGCAAAGTCTTGGGCGCTTATCGGCCCTTTGCGGCTGTGTTGTAGCTTCGACCGGAGCATCTACTGCTATCACTTGGCTAATGGGCGGCGGATATGAAGACGCGTGTGCCGCCGTCAAAAATATGGTAGCTAACTTGTCAGGGATGCTTTGTGACGGAGCAAAGCCCGCCTGTTCCATGAAAATCTCTTCAGGTGTTTCTACTGCTCTGATGTCTGCGATGCTGGCGATGAACGGCCGCTGCGTATCTAGCATTGAGGGAATCGTCAGCGAAGATGTGGATCAGACGATTCACAATCTCACCTTAATCGGTAAGGAAGCGATGGTCGAGACGGACCGTCAGGTTCTCGAAATCATGACCCATAAATAGGGGATAAGAGCCAAGCTTGGAGTCGGTATTTCTCCCTCCAAGCTCTCATACATAAGAATTATTTGGCTTCTTGCAGTTTATTCAGTCTCTCAAGCGCCAAGTAGCTGAAGAAAGCTCCTGCCGGAATCAATGCTTTGTCATTGAAGTCAAAATACGGGCTGTGAAGAGCTTCTTTGTGTTCCGAGTCTTTCACTCCGATAAAGAAGAAACAGCCCGGCAAAACCTTTTGATAGGAACTGAAGTCCTCACTGATCATGTAAGGCTCGGCAAGTTCAATGACATTTTGAGCACCGAAACAACGATCTGCCGCTTCCTTTGCATCTTTTGTGAGTTCGGGATCATTATTGACGGCAGAAACGCGGCGTTCATAGACAGTTTCTGCTTTGATGCCGTAGGCCGAGGCGATGCCTTGAGAGCGCCGTGTCAGCTCTTCCTCAATTGTGTCTCGAATGGATTCGTCAAAGGTTCGAACCGTGCCGATCATTTTTACAGAGTCGGAAATGATGTTGTAAGCGCGTGATCCTTCGGTATTAAAACTGCAAACAGAAACAACAGCGGATTTAAGCGGATCCAATGTGCGCGAAACTAAGCTCTGCAGAGCGTTATAAATTTCTGTGGCAACCGGCAGCGGGTCTTTGCCGAAATTCGGACGTGCACCGTGTGTCCCTACACCGACGACGCGAATGGAAAACAGATCGCAGGCAGCCATGGTCGGACCGGCTTTGAAAGCGATCGTTCCGACATCTAAGGAAGGTTCGTTGTGCGCGCCGTAGATCTCTTTAACGCCGTATTTTTGGAAAACGCCGGAGTCAATGACGCTTTGAGCGCCGGCAACATTTTCTTCGTCTGCTTGGAAGATGCAAAGAATTCTTCCGGGGAAATCACGATGTTTGACCAGATAGATAATGGCAGCGATCAGCCAAGTCTGGTGGCCGTCGTGTCCGCATGAGTGGGCATTTCCGTTTTTGGAAGCCCATTCGCATCCGGATTTTTCTTCGATCGGGAGGGCATCGATATCGGCTCTAAGAGCCACCGTTGCTCCGGGCCTATTGCCTTCGATCAAAAGGAATCCGCTTCCGGGAGAGGTTTCTGTATCTAATCCCGAAATTCCGAATTGTTCAAGAATGGATTTGATGCGGGCAAGCGTGCCTCGTGTGTTGAAACCGACTTCGGGATTTTCGTGGACGGTTTTGCGGAAGGAGATCAAACGAGATTCGTATTGTTGAAGCTCCTGACGAATGCTTTCTGGATCTATTGTGTTTTTCATTTTCAGCTGAGATAGCTTTATTAAATAAAGCGTCATTCTCGGAAGGTCGAGGCCGATAGTCAAGAGCACGACTAATTGTTGAGTTAAAAGAGCTGATGAAAATGTCTAACTTCAATGTTTCTGTGCAGAAGTTGTGTGTTGATTGCCTATCACTTTTGGTTTGATGTTTCTGGAGAGAAAAAGTGAAAAGGGAAAAAAACGCCGTGAAATCAGATCAATTTGGAAGAAAAAACTAATCGAAAATACTCATTCGCTTGTTGTTTCAAAAAAGAAATTCTTCAACTTGTGAAAGATAAAATCAAAGAAGAAAAACTTTATTGCCTTGAGCCTGATGGGGACGAGTCGTTTGTAGAGGGTGTAGTTGGAACATTCGAGAAGTTTTTCCTCCTTCATAGGTTTTGCCTGTGAGACTAATTGAAACAAACCTTAAATCTCAAATAAAGGAGGGTGCCTTTAGAGCGCCGGAATGATGTTTACTTCGATGTATTGGTATCTTTTCATCTGCCTTTTATTCTTCGGAATAGGCGACTTCCTTGGCGTTGCCACAAAAGCCAAGGTTTCTGCAGTGTTCGTGAGCTTAATGCTCTTTTTAATCGCTTTTATGGCCGGGTGGATTCCTCCCGACATCATTAAGAAAGCCGGCTTGGATCAGATCGCTAAATGGTCTGTGATTCTGCTCGTGTTCTCCATGGGAACTACCATTAACATGCGTGAGCTGATTGCCGAATGGCGCACGGTTGTGACGGCCCTTTTGGCAATGGGCGTCATTATGCTCGGCGCATTTTTGATGATGCCGTTTATCGGTTACGAAAACACTGTGGTCAGCGTGCCTATTGTGACCGGCGGTATCGTTGCGACTCAGATCATGACAAGCGGCGCGATGGAGCACGGTTTTGCCCTGGCAGCTGCATTAGGCACGATTGTTTTCGCAGTGCAGAAGTTCATCGGTACTCCGTTAGCCAGCTACTTCGGCCTCAAAGAAGCTCGTTTCTTAATCGATGAATACCGCAAAACCGGTGTCGTACCACAAGATACTTATGCACCTAAAAAAGAGCCGGCTGCCGGTCCTTCTTTCTTTGAGAGTCATAAGAAATACTACGGCCAGTTCACTTGTTTGGCCATTACAGCGCTTTTCTCTTGGATCGCCTTTGTGATCGGCAAATGGACAGGCCTTTCTGCAACAATTTGGGCCTTGATCTTGGGCGCCGCTGTCGGCAGTACCGGTTATCTGCCTCGCAATATTCTGAAGCACGCCAATGCCGGCGGCCTACTTAACTGCGCTGTTTTCTGCGCCATTATCCCGTCACTCGCCACGATTAAACCGGAAAATCTCCTGACGCTGTCTTATTCGATCTGCGTGATCTTTGCCATCTCTATCTTCTGCATCATCGTTTTCTTCAAATACCTTCCTTTGTGGAAGATCCTCGGCTCCAAGAACGTTGCCGTGGGCGTTGCTGCCTGCCAGTTAATCGGCTTCCCGGCTACTTACTTAGTCGTTAACGAAATCATTAATGCCGTTGCAGAAACTGAAGAAGAAAAGAAGATTATTCATGAACGCCTAATGGCGAAGTACCTCGTTGCTGGCTTCGTGACCGTGACAACCTTCTCTGTGATCGTTGCCGGCATCTTTGTGAAGTTCATCTGATCCCGATTTCAAGGTTAGGAAATAAAACATGATTAAATTTGATCCTCAAAATTATCCCTATCCGTCCAAACGCAACGTGGTCTATGCCCGCAACGGCATGTGCAACGCAGGTAATCCGCACGCTGCATCCGCCGGTCTTCAGACACTTCTGAAAGGCGGTAATGCGGTGGACGCCGCCGTTGCAATGGCCAGTGCTATGCCGGTGGTTGAGCCGACCGGCAACGGTCTGGGCGCCGACTGCTTCGTGATTCTTTGGTATGAAGGAAAAATGTATGGCCTGAACTCTTCGGGCCCCGCTCCTAAATCTCTTTCTGTTGCAGCATTAAAAGACAGAGGATTTGAAAAAATTCCTTCCTACGGCGTTGAACCGATTGATGTCCCGGGCGCAGTAGCCGGCTGGATGACGCTTCATGAACGCTTCGGCAAACTTCCTTTGGAAGAGGTAATGGCTCCTGCCATTCGTTATGCAGAGGAAGGTTACCCTGTAACGCCTAACATTTCGCGTCTTTGGCAGGAAGCCTTCGAAAACTATTCCAAATATCGTGATCGCTCGGAATTCCAAGGCTGGTTCGACACTTTTGCGCCTAACAACACCTGGCTGAAACCCGGCGAGATGTTCCGCTGCCCGGACATGGCAAAGACACTGAGAGAGATCGCAGCGACAAAGGGCGAATCTTTCTATCGCGGAGCCATTGCCGAAAAGATCGATGCCTTCTTTAAGAAGCACAACGGCTTCTTAACCAAAGAAGACCTCGCCGCATTCAAGCCCGAGTGGGTCGATCCGATCAGCGTGAACTATCACGGAGTGGATGTTTGGGAGCTGCCGCCTAACGGACACGGCATTACCGTACTCATGGCTTTGCAGATTCTTAAAGACATGAAGCTTGCTGAAAGAGATTGTGCTGACACGATGCACAAGCAGATTGAAGCCATGAAACTTGCTATGGTGGATACGGCTCAGTATGTTGCCGAACCTTCTTACATGAAAGTTTCCGATGACCAACTTCTCAGCGAAAAATACGCTGCCAAACGCCGCGCCTTGATAAACGATCAGGCCATCATGCCGGAACCCGGCGAGCCCGGATGCCCGTCGACCGTTTATTTCTGCTGCGCAGACGCAGACGGCAACATGGTGAGCTTCATCCAGTCCAACTTCCGCGGATTCGGATCCGGCATCGTCGTTCCCGGCACCGGCATTTCTTTAAATGACCGTGCAGAGAACTTCAAGTTTGACGAAAACCACGCTAATGCATTGGCCGGCGGCAAACGCCCGTATCACACCATTATTCCAGGATTCTTGACTCAAAACGGAAAACCGTTAGGACCGTTCGGAATTATGGGCGGATGGATGCAGCCGCAGGCGCACGTTCAGGTTGTCATGAATATGATTGACTGGCACCTGAATCCACAGCAGGCTCTGGATGCGCCACGCTGGCAGTGGGTCGGTGGTAAGAAAGTCGAAGTGGAGCAAGAAACTCCCAACTACATCATTCGCCAGCTTCAGCGAATGGGACACCAAATCGTCGTCCAACCTGATCCTTATCATATGGGTCGTGGTCAGGTCATTCTTAGAGATGAAAACGGCGTGCTTTGCGGCGCAACCGAGAAGCGTACCGACGGACAGATCATGTCCTACTAATCAACAAAGGTCTCGATGCCAAGGCGTCGGGACCATTGATTCAGGATCCGGTTCTTTAGCGAGGCCCGGTTTCTGTTTGAAGGTTAGATAATTAATTTAACGTGACCGTGTGCGTTTAAACGATATCGGCGCTCGGTTCCGTCAGACAGGTTTGACACCTTGAATACATAGGCTTCTGGATCTTTCGCTTCCGGCAGCTGCTGAAGGGCTTTTTCGATAGCAGCTTCAATTGAACGGACACCGGAGACTTTAACGGTTCCGATGACATCTCCGTTTTCCTTGAAAACTTCTACCTGATCGATACTTTCGAAATCTAATCTATTGTTTGGCATGACTCTCACTCCCAGCCGAGTATTTAGCAGGAGAATTATCAGGCTCTGCGGACAACAATCTGAGTAATCTAACCAATTGTGAGCAGGAAGCTGTCAGGACGGCTTTCTTATGAGAAGTGATTACCGAGAATATAAGTGAAAAGGCCGCCTGATGAAACCGGCGGCCTATAACTCATAAGCCTACTTACTTATTGCTCAGAAGCGGCGCCTTCACCGGCGATTCTTCCGAATGTGAAGATATCTGCAATAGCATTTCCGCCAATACGGTTGCTTCCGTGGATACCGCCTGTGATTTCACCGGCAGCATACAGACCCGGAATCACATTTCCGTCGCGATCCAGTACTTGAGCTTTCGTATTGATCTTGGCCCCGCCCATTGTGTGATGACGGCACATACCGATCGGACCCGCATAGAACGGGGCTTTTACGATCTTGTGACTCAGCATAATCGGGGTACGGCCGAGAGGATCTTTCTTGGAATCAACCATTGCGTTGTATTCATTGATGGTCGCGACCATAACTTCCGGCGGTACTTTGATGAGTTTGGCGAGTTCTTCAATCGTGTCTGCTTTGAACAAGGTGCCGTTTTCCAGAGCACGATGGTTCATCTCGTTGTAATACTCGTTGTTCTTATCGAAGCCGTCTGTATCGCATACCGGGAAGACCGTTTGATCGGTTTGAGCCAAAGTGGCGTCACGAATTACGTCACGGCGAGCATCTTCGGCAACATATCTCTTTCCTTCCTTGTTGAGGAAGATGGTGTATTCGATAGCTTGGAAAATATCAGCGGTGTGTTTGTAGCCGGGAGCAGTCCACGGAATGCACTGGATGTAATCCAAACCAACGGCTAAACCTCCGATACCTTGGATATATTTGAGTACTTCACCGGTAGAGCCTGGCTGGTTCGTTGTGTTGAGTTTTGTCAGACGCGGGTCAAAGTAAGAGCACATTGTCGGGTTTGCAGCGAAACCGCCTGCTGCGGCAACGACGGCCTTGTTGGCTTTCCAAAACTCTTTCTTGGCGTCTTTGAGTTCAACTTCAATGCCTAAGACACGGCCGGAGTTCGGTTTCTCACGAATGATCCCGATGACTTTGTGGTTAGTCAGAACCGGAAGACCGATCTTGTTGGCGTAGTTCATGCAGGCTTTGATGTAGTCTCCGCCGCTCTGACCGACAGGATTGCGGCAACGAGGCCACAGGCCGCCATAGATTTGGTAGATGCCGGGTTTGAACTGCACGCCGACTTTCTTAAGCCATTCGACGCTTTGAGGAACGTTTTCGCACAATGTGGCGACAAGAGCAGGGTCGGCGCGGAAATCGCCCGCAGCTATCGTTTGTTTGGTATGGAGCTGAGGAGAGTCCTCAATGCCTGCTTTCTTGTAATCTGCTTCTACGGCCGCATTCAAGCCGCCTCCGCTAACCATAGTATTGCCGCCTGAAATGGAAAGTTTTTCCAGAACGACAGCATTTGCGCCTTTTTCCTTGGCGACGATGCCGGCAGAAAGACCGGCACCGCCGGAGCCGATGACAATGACGTCATAGGTTTTATCCCAAGTGATGGGCGTCGAGCAGGGATTTGCTGCATGAGCGAATGTGGAAATGGAGGCGGCAGCAGAGGCTGCACCCCCAACAAGAAATGATCTTCTGTTGAGTGTCATCCTATTCTCCTCGGAAGTAGGTGATTTCAGTCTACGCTTTCATACAAAAGAGACAATTAGGGTTAAGTCCCTTGCGTGCTAACGAATTTGGGTATTTATTTTTTGAACAAAAATAGATAATTAAGACAAATTGTTAGTCAAAATTTCATTTGACGGTGAAATAGCCCTGTAAAAGCATTTACTTTTGCTTCAATAAAGAAAAAAGTGAGTTTTGATGGTTGAATTTTTAAATCCCCCTAATTTAATGACATGGAACCCCTTTGCTCCCAGCGAGATAGAGGGAGCAAAATGAAAGTGACAAAATTCTCATTAAAGGTGATTCCATGTCAGTTAGAAGGA